>NZ_JAGEMF010000010.1:0-45715 GCF_040148805.1 Thalassospira sp. NFXS8
TTCAAATCTGGCCCCCGCAACCACTCTTTCCGATCCGTTGATTTTTGAGATATAGACTCGACGGATTCGCGAAACAAGAGAAAAAGTTCGGGTGCATGCCTCTAACAGAGGAGGCGGCACTTCCGAGTTTCATTTTCCCTAGAATTTTCAAGTAGATAAAGAAAAAACCCGTCGGCTGCAACCAACGGGTTCTTGGAAAGGCTTAAACTTCGCCCTCGCTGAAACATGAGGCAAAGTTTAGGCGATGGGACCGCTTTGTCAAGTGCAAATGCGGTGTGTGGACTCTGCCGATATCATAGATGACATCTTCCATTTCCGACGCGCAAACCGGCGCGGGTGCTGAGCCTTCAGCACCGGTCGGAACGTCTGCCGTTGCCCGCTGGCACTGGGTGCAGACAAAGGTTCTCGATCATCCTGATCTCACGACCGCCGAGATCTGCGTCGCCGTTGTTCTGGCGTCGCATGTCAATGACCGCACACAGAACTGTTTTCCCAAAATTGAAACCATTGCCCGTGAGGCGAGCCTGTCAGATCGTAAGGTGCGTCAGGCGCTCAAACGGTTATCCGAGCTTGGCCTGGTTGCCAAGCAGCGCCGGGCGGTTGGGCGGTTGCGGAATCGCAATGCCTATCAGTTGCTCGATCTTGGCGCTAAACCGGCATCTGGTTCCCTCATACCGGCATCAGATTCCGCTGTTAAACCGGCACGGGGTGCCGGTTCCAATAAGAAGAACACGGATAAAGAAGAAAACACGGATGAAAAGGAACAGGCACCTGCCGTTTCCGGCACGGGTGCCACCGTCCTTCCTGCCGTCAATTATCATTGTTTGATGTTAGCAAGGGAATGGCAGCGGCTGTGTTGTGAGCCCTGGACGCTGGCCAATGCTTGTCTGCGAGTGAATGAAGCGATTGAACGGGCTGGCGTGGATGCCGTCAGGCTGGAGCTTGATAGTTTGCAACAGAAGGGGAAACGGCCTTCACGGCTTGTCATTCTGGATGTGCTTGATGGAATACAGCCAGAGGCTTGCGCAGAAGACAACGCATCCGCTTCTGCACCGATATGTGATGCTTCTGATCCGGCTGAATGGCGCGAGATATGCGCCGTTATTGCTCAAAGCAATCTGCCAGACTGTCGCCATCCCCGCGCATGGTTGTCACAGATCCGGGCGTCTGTCATCGGCAATGCTTTGCAACTGGTCGCCCGTAATCGTTGCGCGCGCGATACAGTGCAAAATCATTTGCTTTCCGAGATCACCCGGCAGGCCGCACGACGCGGGCTTGTGACCGGAGGTGTGACATGCTTGAACTGATCACCCCCACTCAAAACATTCCCCCGTCTTTCGAAGAACGCCTTGAGATTCTCAGGCGTCAGGCCGCAGGTCTGGCGTGTATCCGGCGCTGGAACGGGGCCTGCGAGGTTACGGTGGCCCAGCATTGTGTGCAGGCCTGTGATCTGGCCTCATCGCAAGCAGCGGGATATGCGCTGCTGCATGACATTGAGGAATTTGATACCGGCGACATTATCACGCCGGTCAAAAATACCCTGCGCCGGCTCGGCGTCTGGCAGCGTTTTGAAACCGAAATCGTTCTGCCGATCCGGCGGCATTTTACCCTTCTGGCGGGCCTTGACTGGCCGTGGCCGCAAGCCGTGCTGCATGAAGTCCATGAGATCGATCAGCGTTTGAAGGCAACGGAATATCGCGATTGTGTGGATCCGTCTCTGGTGCAGTTGAGCGCGGGCGATCTGGCGAAACCGTTTGACGAATACATGCTGCCCTGGAGTGCAATCAAGGCGGAGCGGGTTTTTATGGATCGGGTGCAGCGTGTGCTGCCAGCTTTGGGAGGTCGGGATGCAGGATGACAACATCACAGCCTATGCAAGAGAAGCAATTGAAACCCTCGAAGCTGAGAAAAAGGCGTTGCAGACGCAGCTTGTCTAGCTGGACCAGATGCAAGATCGGCAACCCGGTGTCCTGGTCTGTGGCAGTGACCCCCTTGCATCTCTGGAAACGGCACAACGGGCAAGTGTCATGGAATCTCTTGAAGCCGAGATTGCGCATTGGCGCAACCGGCAGGATTCTGCCGGTTGAGTTCGGTCTTTTGGGCGGATTTCCGCTTAAGCTGGCGAAAATCCGCCTGAAACAAGGGCGCGGCATATGTTTTGATTTTTTGAAATTTGTTTTCAAAATCAATCAACTAATAGAATTTCACTCATGACACGCATTTGGCGATTTTGCGGGGGACTCTGCTCAAAGGGTTTTGGCATGGTCTAGCCTGCCACACAAAAGGGTGTGGCAGGGTTAACTGTGTGAGGACGCGCCTGATGAGGATTGTGAGATGACAGCACCGGAAGTGGAGCCCTGGCTGGGGCACTGTCATTTTGTGCGCGATCCTTCAGGCGACGTCGATACTGAGGACGGTTTTGGCAATGATACGGCAACCGTGACAGAAACTCTGACCGGCGTGGCCGCTGTTTGGGCCGATGGTCGTGACGCCTATGAAACTGTGTTGCGCGCGCATCTTGCGGAGAAAGGTGGCGATCTTGCACATCTTCGCCTGCTCTGGGCCGAAAATGTAATGCCAGCCACCGAATGGATGGTGCGCCATGCCCGGGAAAAGAAAGCGCTGGATCTGGCCCGCCATGTCTATGCCCAACATCCGGTCGAACTGGGGCTGCTTGCCAGCGATACTACGGCGACAACAGAACCGGTTGCGTGGCTCGATATTAAAGAGATACCCGGTATTGAGCCGCTTGATGACCAGTTCGGTGTGCATCCGCGCAAAACAGTGCCCGATGGTCTGCTTGAGCCGCTGTTCGGGGAGGTGGAACCAACAGCAGCAGAGATTGCTTTCTATGATGGCCTTGAGAATGTGCCGCCGCTTAAAACCTATGCCGTAATTGATGCTGCCAAACTGACAAGCGGGGCCAGTGCCATTGAAACCTGTGGTATGCCCTGGCGCTGCATGTTCAAGGGCAAGGCCGCCATCGAACTTGGCGATGTCGCGCCTTATCTGATCGAGCTGGATCAGAAGACGGACTTCACCCGCATCCTGTTTACCCATGATCCCAATGCCAACGCACAGGCGACCACCCGGCATCTCTGGCACCGCGAACCGGCGATTTATATTCGCTCGCGTGCCGATATTGACGAGATCCAGTCTCATTTTCGCAAATTCACCCGTGTGCGTGATGAACAGGAACAATGGTATTACCTGCGCTTCTGGGAACCCCGTGAGACGGTTAATCTGTTTTCCCTGGTCAAACATGAGCGTGAAGATGTGGCCGGGTTACTTCATCCCCGTGAGCAGCCACCGATCCAGGCGATATATGCGCCGGTGGGCGAGAGCCTGTTTAAAATTTCCTCCCGGATTGATCGTGAGGTCGAGAAGACATCCTTCATTCTGACCGCCGAAAAACGGGCTGGACTGGGACGGCGACGTCAGGACCGGTTCGCCACGGAGTTTGGTCAGAAGTTGTTTAATGTCGCTCCGCGTCATTTTGAGCGGTTGGAGGTTAAGATTGTCGACCCTGTCATCACAATGATCGAGACTGTGACAAAAGAGCTCCGGGACAAGGGGTTCTTGCGTCGCAACGAGATTGCCAAACTCGCGACCATGGCCGGGTTCCACGGCACATATTTCTTGCAAGATGCCCGGGTGCGTCCGATTGTGCGGTCATATCTGGATGATATCCTCAAAAGCCCGATGGTCCGGCTCCAGCAGTTTGAAGAAGCCTTTCAGAACCACAATTTTCCCAACATCCTGATGGCCAATGCCGCCCTGAAACAGCTTTTGCCATTGCTGGATCAGGGGATAGCAGGTGACCTTTCCGGCCCGGATGAGGTGATTAAAAAATCCACGCCGTTGCTGCCCGAAGAACATATCGGGGAATTTGTCATCCAATGCCGGGAGGCGAGGGAGAAACGCGGGCTCATTTCGGAAGACCAACAGGTCGCGCATCTGATTTGTGCTCTGGCTTTCACGCCCTTTTTTCTTGATGACCCATTGCACACCCGTCTTGCCGGTCTGTTTGCAGAGCAGCCGCCTGACCGGCTGTTTGAACCGTTAAAGATCGAGTTTTTACGTCGTCTGGATATCGCCTGACAGGTATGAATGACATGAACCAGATTACAAACGAATATCAAAAAGCCCAGGCGCTGGCCTCTTCCGAAGGGGGGCGGGTGGCCGCGGATGGGTGCCAGCATTGTCATGACGGCAACTGGATTCATCTGCGCTATGAATATCCAGATGAGCAGGCTGTCACCGATACGACTTATGTGGTGCAAAAGCCCAATGGCGGGGAGCCCGGCGGCGAGGTCATTACCGAAGGGGTGCTGACCGTTACCGAGCTGTCCCGGCATAAATATATTCATGTCGATCTGGGTGATTATGACGGCGAGGTCGAGGTCTTTTTCTTTGACGATCCGACTGAGCCGGTGCCGTTTGAAGAACCCGCCCCGGTTGAAGATGAACGCACCTGGCTGGAACGGGCGACAGAGAGTGTTGCCTCCAGTATTGCCTCTGGTGCTCAGTGGAGTTGGGAGACTCTTCAGGGTGATTTTAACGAGAATATGTCTACCAGCCAGATCATTACCAATGCCGTCGTCACCGCCGTGCCGGTGGTCGATCAGGTGGCTGATCTGCGTGACCTTATTGCCAATAGTAAATTGCTGATTCGGGACAAGCGTTACGACGAAATCGGCGTATGGGTGGGTGTCTTTGCCTGCCTGATCGGGCTTGTGCCGTCGCTGGGGTCACTGGCGAAAGGGGTGATCAAGATCATCTGGAAGAACGCCTCGGAAATGGGGCGGGTGCTGGTTTATATCAACAAGGCTCTGCACCGCACCGGCATGCGGGTGAATGGCTATCGCTTTGTCACTAAACTGGCCGATGATGTGGTCGATCAAGTCGGGTTTGTTGCGCATAAGTTTGACGAGTTTCTTGATCTGACAGCGCAAAAGGTTTCGTTGCTGAAGAACCTCACCCCGGGCTTTGTCGAAGATACGCTTGAAACCATCGAAAAAGTTCGTCGTATGGCAAGCCGCCGTTTTGAAGCGGCTGCTCTTGCAATTCGCAAGCGGATATTGTGGGCTGTGACCGACTTTGCCACAAAGGCGTATGCTGTGCTACCTGGTCAATCCATTATCGTAAGACGGGTCATAGAGCCCATTTTGGATAATGGGGTATATCGACGCTTCCAGAACCATATGGGGCGTGAAGGGTTTGAGGATACGGCTCTGACGCCAGGCGCACGAGAAATAACCGAGGCAGATCGTGCAAAAATTAGAAGAATAAGGGAAGTAGAAGTGGTTCGCTGGCGTCAAGACCTTCTTGCTGATCCAAAGTTCCCAGATTCTCTTCGTGAGTTTGCACAGGAGCCTGAAACTGCGCCTATTTTCCTGGAGGTTCTGAAAACATTTGGAGAAAAGCCATTTTATAAAGATTTCACGAAGGATGGCTCGACCGAGATATATAGAGTAATTGGCAAGGAAGATCAAATCGGCGGTGCTTTTTGGAGCCGCTCTGCACCACCCGATGACGAACAAACATGGCGTGTTCGTGACGCTGTTTCAAATGACTGGAATCGCGGGGGAGGTTATATGGTCGCAAAAGTTCCTCCTCCGCCGGCTGCCTTGATCGGGCCTATTGGGCCTCAGGATTTGGGCGATGCCACAAAACATGATGCAGTTGCTTTGCATCCAGACATGATATTGGATGGTGGCGGAGAACAATTGTGGTTTCCCAAGTTAGACCGGGATACTCCTGCCATTCCCGAAAAGCAGCTATTGGGATTTAAGTATACAAAATGGAATGCTCCATCAGATGCGTTGCGTTCGTTAAGACAAGCCGGAAAAATTGATGAGTGTGATTTATGAGTCAGTTTAACGAAGAAATAAAATTGTTTTCTGAGGCAGATCGGCGCCTGGAGGTTTACCCGTCCAAGTTGCGGGATTTAGTTTCTCATTTGAAAGCGTTTGTGGAACGTGGTGTGCCATTAGTTGAAGGCGCAAATGCCCCACTTTGGCATCCAGATGATGTAGGAAGTGTAAGAGAAGCCATGGTTTATTTCGAAGGTAAAGGAATAGATCATTTAAAATTAATAAGCCAAAATTATAAAAAATCGTTGGGGCAATGTGAGGTAAATGAGGCTTTTTATATAATTTCGGGAATTGGCGGAATTCACCGAGCTTGGCACAATTACTTGGCTGATATATACCAAAGTGATATTTTCCCGTCTCCTGTGGGTTATCTGTACGATATTCACTTAAAAATTTACGATCGGTTTCAGGTTTATGAGGGTCCAAGGGAAAAAGCATTTGTTAAGTATTTGCAAGAAATAGCAAATCCCTGGGCTAAATACCGGACCCTTTAATTGATCGATAACGGTTAGCTTAAGTGGAAATGATAAGTGCAACTTGTCTGTCATGCACGCAGCGAAGGTCTCACACTGGTGACAAACAAGGTCAAAGAATTCAACCGTGTTGCCAGCTTGCGTGTTGTGAACCGGGTTAACAGTTAGCGGCAATACCAATCAGGCTCGTACCAGGTATCATTTCGACATCGAACTTGCGGGTCGGCCAAAGGAAGGGCTGCGCCCTCTGCCGTAAAGCAGAATCAGGGTCCCGGTTCACGCCTTAACGGTCGTGAACATCCCATATTCAGCTTGACGGCATTCACCCCTTTTTGACGACGGGAAGAAGTTGAACCGGCCACATCGGCCATCCTGTTGTCATTAAGGGAACCAGAACAATGCGCAAGGTAACAGAAAACGATATTCAGACGGCCAATCATATTGCCCGTGAATTTGATGCCGCCGTCAGGGCGAACGATGGCGCGACCGCAGAGAAGGCTGCACAGGATTTTAAGGCCCTGATTGTTGCGGCCAATGGCGAAAAGGGCAGCTTTGGCAGTTTTGCCCAAGACGGGGCCGGAACAGCCATCACGGCGGCTCTTGCGGCCAAAGAAGGTCAGGTTCCGCACTGGGGCCAGAACGGCTTGTTTGTTCTGGAAACCAAACATGGCCGGGCACTGGTCGATTTCACCTGCCCACTCGATACATGCAGCAGCTTTGGCTTTATTGCCATCGACCTTGGTTTGCCGTTCATTTCCGAGACCGGCTTTCGTTCGCATTTTTATGCACAATGGCCGCCGCTAAGTGTTCAGGAAGCCGCCGCCGCAATTTTCTGCAAATATGCCGAGACCGAGGTGATGATGAATATCGAACTCGAATACCGGCAGAGGCGGGCGACTTCTTTGCCTGACTTTGTGCAAGCGTCCTGCACCAGCTTTCAGGGCGTTCTGACAGAGACGAACGACAAAGGACAAATCGGATTTCAGTTCTGATTGGCATTGATGAGGGAACCGGCAACATTTTGCCGGTTCCCTTTGTTCTGACCCGGAATGCGCAGCGTTGCGGTCTGTTAAAAGCCAGGTAGTAAACCGGCAGGATCCTGCCGGTTGTCATGGTCTGTCAGTTCAGGGCGTGTTTTATTTCTCGCTCGCAATCAGGGCGTTAAAATCAAATGTCGCCTTGCATTCCTGCCGCCATGTTTTGGTGGCCTGGTCCCGGAATGTATGAATTGTCAGCTTTTCGATAACGCGCCGTAACGGAACCACAGCTTCCGGATCCCGCGACCAGACCCGCAGTCTCGCCACCAGACTGGTATGTTTCTGGATAATGCGATCCAGACTTTTTGGGAGCGTTGTTTCGGCCAGTTCGCGCTGGTGGCGAGAGATATCCAGTTTGGTTCGGTGGATAAGTTCCGACTTGTCGTCAAAAAAGGCACGGATGTCGTGCGAGCGTGCATCCGGCCCGAGAGCCTCGATGACTTTATTGACACTGGCTCGTAAGGCTTCCAGTTCCGCCTTCAGGCGGATGATCTCCTGTTCGTGATGGGTCCGGGTGGTTGTCATTTTATTATCATCGAAATGATCGCGGATTGTGTCCTGGTCAAGATCGCTGATGGCATCGATGACCAGGGCCATAATCTGATCGTAATTCAGGCTACGGTTATGGCAGCCTTTGACTGGGCAGGAATAGTGTTTGGCGTAGGTCGCGGTGATTTTGTGGCCATGTTCTCCGCAATACAGCTTGCCGCCAAAAACGGCATTGGAGCGTTTTGTCGTGATCGCCTGATTTCTCCGCCATTCCTTTGATCGCTTGATCGAGATTTCCCGTTTTTCTTCCTCTGTCGTCACCTTGGGGCCGAGTTTGCGTTGCAGGTGTTTGCTTGACCGCATATCGAGGGCTTTTTGCACCTTGGCAAAGACGTCCTGATCGATGATGGCCAGTTCGGGGATCGGAACGGTGATCCATTCGCTTTCCGGGCGAATGATCGAGACCCTACGGGCACTTTCCGGGTGCTTGCGGTATTGCATCTTGTTGAAGGTGACAGTGCCGTTATAGAGCGTCTGGCGTAACATGCCGGTCTGGCGGACAAAGGAGCCAACAAGGCTGGAGGGGGCCCATTTGCCGCCTTTCGGGGCATCAATGCCCCGGTGGTTCAGATCATCGCAGATATGCTTGAGTTTGCGGCCTTGAGCATAATATTCAAAAATCTCGCGGATGATCACGGCCTGTTCCGGGTTGATGGTGCGCTTGCCGCGTATGGGCTCGCCAAACTCATCCAGTGCGTGGACCAGATCATAACCATAGAGCTTTCCTCCGGGCACGCCGCCGCGCAGAACCGCTGCAATCACACCCCGATGTGTCTTGTATGCGAGGTCTTTAAGGTAGAGCGCATTCATCGTGCTTTTGAGGCCGATATGCAGCTCGTTGATCAGGCCTTCATTGATCGTCTCGACAGGCACGCCCAAAAACAGCATTTTCTTGAAGAAGTTCGCCGTATCGGCCTGATCGCGACTGATGCGGCTGAGATCTTCTGTCACAACAAGATCGAACCGATCATTGAGCGCGCCGACCAGCAAGGCTGCAATACCTGGGCGATTGTCGATGTGGGCTCCTGACATGGCTTCGTCATGATAAACCTCGACTATATCGTAGCCCTTGTGCTGGCAAAACTCCTGACAGAGCCGGATCTGGTCCTGCGTGCTTGTTTCCTGTTTGTCGGTTGAGTGGCGTGCGTAAATTCCGGCTCTCAAATCTGGCCTCGTTTCGGGGAAGGATAAAGAAAAAGGCACGAGGCCGGGAAGGTGAAGGCGTATTTCAGGCCGGGTCAATGGTACCGGCGGCGTTGCCAGGTGACCCATTCAGGCATGCGGGTTCCGATGCCCGGGGCAAGGATTTCAGCAATGGTGTCGTCCGGGAAGTTGGTTTTTTCAAAAAGCTGGCGTGCCACGCCGACGAACATCGATGAGACCCTGCGGTCTTTAACCAATGAACGGTTTTCTTCCAGAAGTGCGATCTTGTCGCGCAGCGCCTCGATCAGTTCCTGCTGGTCATTGCTTGCTGCTGAAGATGCGTGCGGGGCAGGGTGATAGGCTCCGGTCTTGCGGATTGCAGGCAGAACTTCGTTCGTAACCCACTTGCGAAAACGATGCTGTAATGTATCAGGCTTCAAAGCGTTCCGACTGCGCAGGATCAGGATGTAGAGGCCACTTTCATTGATGATGTTCGTTTCCTGTTGCCGCCCGATGGCGTCACTTAAAGTTACGTCATCTTTTTCATCATCGTCGAGCACCTGGATTGCCTTGCGGGGATTTCCAATTCCCAGCGCTTTGCAAACATCCATGGCAACAAACCACGGGTCGTTATCCTTGTAGACAGTACGAATTTCAGCACCTTCAAAGCTGAACGGTATGATTTCATTCATGTTGTGATCCTTGGTCAAGCCATCGCGTTTTATCCGCAGAGGTTGTAAGTGCTCTGAGACAAGAGCATTCCGACTCTTTTGATTACGCGATGAAATGACTTATGCGCAAGGGGTAAAACGTATATTTCCGCAAGAATAGGTATAGATAAAAATACAACAATTACAATATGTTGCCAGTGATTGCCCAAGATTGCCAGAGATTGACGGAGATTGCCAGTTTGTGCCAGAGTGTGCCAGAGATTGCACAACTTTCCCCTGTCGTTGGTCTGGGCAGGATAGGTGTGGTGGGCCCACCACACAGCCCGAATGGGCATCCTGCTTATTCGCATGGCAAGCCATGCTCAATGCATAAAAATCGTTTATTCGTTATGTTTTAATTTCGTTTGATTTGGCTAAAAGAGTTATAGGATCCTAGGGTAGACGCAGGTTCGCCTTTTCCTCAGTCTCAAGGGGCAACCGCATTAAGATGTGCTGGCAGAGGAAATTCCGCAGGAGCCAAGGACCAAGTCTTGCTTATCGAAAACATTCGTTCTGAAGGCGTTGATAGCTTCGGGCAAATAGTAAAGGCACTCAACGGTCCGAGAATGTTGAGGCTTCGCGGTAGGGCGGAGGCACAAGTCTTCAGTAAGCAACCTGTTAAATCGATTTGAAGGGTTTTGATGAGGAAAATAAAATGCGCACCGGGGGATTCGCCCCCCCCCCACCGATTGGAATTCGGGCGCTCTGTTCAGTTGAGCTACAGAGGTCCAATGACCCCTAGTGGGAGCGTGTGTTGAGATGCTCGTATATTTAGAGATTGCTGTCAACGGCAGCCTATAGTTTTATCAGAATTAACAAGACTACTTAATAACAAGGAACTTGCAGTGGTTAACGGGGAAATCGAAAAACGCCTTTGGGCGACAGCGGACCAGCTTTGGGCAAACTCTGACCTGAAGCCCGCAGAGTTTTCAACACCAGTCCTAGGGCTGATTTTCCTGCGCTATGCTGAGAAGAAATATGCTGAAGCCGAAGCCAAGCTCGGTCCCATCGGGTCAGGTGGTCGCCGCAAGATCAGCAAGGCTGACTACGAAGCAGAACACGTCATCTTCCTGCCGCCCGAAGCCCGCTTCTCGTATCTCCAGGCCCTGACCGAGGGCGACAATATCGGTAAATCCATCAACGAGGCGATGAAGGCGATTGAGGAGGAAAATCCCGACCTCAGAGGCGCTCTTCCGCGCAACTATACCCGCATCGACAATAAGGTCCTGATTGAGCTTTTGCGTCTGCTGTCACCGATTGATCTTTCAGGTGACGCGTTCGGTAAGGTCTACGAATACTTCCTTGGCAATTTCGCGATGAAAGAAGGCCAGAAGGGTGGTGTATTCTATACCCCTGAAGCCATCGTGAAGCTAATTGTCGAAATCATCGAGCCTTACCATGGTCGCATCTATGACCCAGCCTGTGGGTCGGGCGGCATGTTCGTGCATTCGGCTGACTTCGTTGAACGCCACCACAAATCCGCGATGGATGAAATCTCCATCTTCGGGACGGAAAAAGACCAGACCACGGTCAACCTGAACAAGATGAACCTCGCGGTTCACGGATTGTCCGGTGATGTGCGTGTGGCCAACACCTTCTATGAAGACCCGCACAACTCGGTCGACAAGCTTGGTGGCCGGTTCGACTTCATCATGGCCAACCCACCGTTTAATGTCTCGGGCGTGGACAAGGAACGGCTCGAAGGTGACGTTCGCTTTTCACTCGGTCTGCCAAAAACGGACAACGCCAACTATCTTTGGATACAGCTTTTCTATACTGCCTTGAACGAAACCGGACGAGCGGGCTTTGTCATGGCAAACTCTGCTGGTGATGCCAGAGGTTCGGAACAAACCATCCGACAAAAGCTGATCGAAAGCGGTGCAGTGGATGTGATCGTCTCGGTTGGTCCGAACTTTTTCTATACCGTCACCCTGCCCTGCACCCTTTGGTTCTTCGACAAGGGTAAAATCGGTAAAGACAATGAAGACAAGGTCCTGTTTGTTGATGCACGGCATATCTTCAACCAGATCGACCGCGCCCATCGTGACTTCACGCCGCAGCAGATCGAGTTCTTGGCAAATATTGTGCGCCTTTATCGCGGCGAACCCATCGAACAAGAGCAAGGCAGTAGAAACCTTTTGACTGAAAAGGGCCTTGATTGCGGCTACGCAGATGTCCCTGGACTATGCAAGGTAGCAACCCGAGCGGAAATTGAAGCTCAAGGCTGGTCGCTTAACCCTGGTCGCTATGTAGGCGCGTCAGCGCGAGAAACCGAGGACGTGGACTTCACCGAACGGCTGCAAGAACTTAACGAGGAACTGGAGGTCCTCAACGCCGAAGCGCGGGAACTGGAAAGCCAGATCGCGGAGAATGTGGTCACCGTATTGGAGGCTGCATCGTGAGTGAGTGGGAAGAGACAACGATTGGGGATATCGTTGAGTTCTACGACTCACGACGCATCCCGCTCAATTCCAGACAACGTGCAGCACGTCAGGGGCCTTACTCGTACTATGGGGCATCAGGTGTAGTTGATCACATCGACGACTACATCTTCGAGGGGCGCTACTTGTTGGTTGCTGAGGACGGAGAGAACCTCAATAGCCGTAAACTGCCGATAGCATTTTTTGCAACTGGTCGTTTCTGGGTGAATAACCATGCTCACATCATTCGAGGTCGTGAGGGAGTGGCTGACGATCAGTTCTTGAAACATTGGTTCGCTGATACGAACATCTCTGGTTACGTGACAGGCGCAGCCCAACCGAAGCTAAACCAAGCCAATCTGAAACGTATGGCTATTCGGTTGCCCGACTATGGAACTCAGCGCCGCATCGCCTCCATCCTCTCCACCTACGACGACCTGATTGAGAACAACACGCGACGCATAGCAATTCTGGAAGAAATGGCTCGGCGGCTCTACGAGGAATGGTTCGTGCATTTCCGCTTCCCTGGGCATGAGGAGGCGACGTTCATCGACACTGAAGATGGAAGGATGCCGGAGGGGTGGGATGTAGTTCGACTTGACCAAGCAGTTGAAATTAATCCGCGAACTAAGGTTCCAAAGGATGGCGAGAAGCTTTTCGTGCCAATGGGGGCCTTATCAGAAACTGGTATGAACATTGCCGCCGCCGAATATAAAACGGGCAATAGCGGAGCGAAGTTTATGAACGGAGATACTCTCGTAGCGAGAATTACGCCGTGCCTTGAAAATGGCAAAACCGGCTTCGTTGATTTTCTACCCCAAGAGCAACCCACGGCTTGCGGTTCAACAGAATTTATTGTCCTGCGGTCACGCACCTTATGTCCTCAATATGTATATCTGCTCGCCCGCTCAAACCGGTTTCGTGACGTAGCGATCAAAAGCATGTCTGGTGCAACCGGACGACAGCGCGTACGAACAGAGGCAATACAAGAATTAATGATTGTTCAGCCTAGTGCTCCTTGCTTAGAACGCTTCGAATACATTGTCGCACCTTTGTTCAAACTCATACAGTCGTTGACCGGGAAAAACCGAAACCTCCGCACTCAGCGTGACATTTTGCTGCCGAAGCTAGTTTCAGGGGAAATCGACGTTAGTAATGCGGAAGTACGTGTCGATGTGGAGGCTGCATGACCAAAAGCTTGGTTGCACTTTTGTTTCTGGTCCAAATCGGTTGGATTATTGCCGCTACCGAAGCGAACGCGCACTATCGGACATGCTACCGACCGGACGCCCCATACTGCATTGATGGTTACGGCACTTTTGACAATGATTGGTCTTTCCAAAGCTGCAAAAGCGAAGTCGAGCAGTACGTTGCAGATATGAATGAATACTCAAGCTGCATTATCCGACAAACCAAGAAAGAAGTTTCTGAGGTTGAGGATGAAACCAGCCGCACCATTGAGAAATTCAACTGCAATGCAAGAGGGGAGCTTTTCTGCCCATGACACCTCCATCTCCCACCTATGAATATTCTGAAGACGCGCTTGAACAAGATGCTCTGCGCCTGTTCGGGGATTTGGGCTGGGAGATTGCAAACCTTTATGGTGAGTGGGCGAATGGTGCGTCCAGCGAGGGCAGAAAGAACGATCATGAAGTGGTAATAACCGCCCGCCTTCGCTCGGCTCTGGTTCGGTTAAATCCGCAGCTCGGCAATGATGCATTTGACCAGGCAATCGAAACGCTGACCCGTGATCGTTCAACCATGATTGCGGTGAACGCCAATCAGGAAATCTATGGGCTGCTGAAGCATGGGGTTCGGGTTGAGGTTCAAGATGAACACGGACGACCGACCAGTGAGCTTGTCCGTGTGATCGACTGGAACACGCCGGAGAATAACGACTTCTTCCTGGCGTCTCAGTTCTGGGTACGTGGTGATCTGTATAATCGTCGCTGTGACTTAGTCGGCTTTGTGAATGGTATTCCGTTGTTGTTCATTGAGCTGAAAGCCAGCCACAACACGCTGAAAGCGGCCTACGACGGCAACCTCACAGATTACCGCAACGCCATTCCCCAGTTATTCACCTACAATGGCTTCCTGATGCTTTCCAACGGCTCCAAAAGCGTGATGGGAAGCACTTCTGCCGCGTGGGAGCATTTCTTTGAGTGGAAGCGCATAAACGACGAAGGTGAAACCGGTGTGGTTTCCCTTGAAACGATGATCAGGGGGACGGCAACATCAGAACGCCTGCTGGACATCGTTGAAAACTTCACGGTGTTTGAGGAAGCCAAGGGTGGCTTGATCAAGAAAGTTGGGAAGAACCATCAGTACCTTGGGGTTAACAAAGCAATCAAGGAGCTGGAGAAAGTCAGCCAACGTCCTGATGATGAAGCCGGTCGCCTCGGGGTTTTCTGGCACACACAGGGGTCTGGTAAGTCGCTTTCGATGGTCTTCTTCACGCAGAAGATTTTGCGCACCGTTCCCGGTAATTGGACCTTCCTGATCGTTACCGACCGAGAAGAACTGGACAGCCAGATATACAAAACCTTTGCGGCCACCGGTGCAGTCACAGAGGCAGAAGCCCATGCGACCAGTCGCGCCCATCTGAGGCAATTGCTGACCGAAGACCACCGCTATGTCTTCACACTCATCCACAAATTCGGCACGGCACAGGGTGAGGTTTACCCGAAGCTGTCAGACCGGCAAGACATCATCGTCATTACAGACGAGGCCCACCGTTCGCAATATGACACGCTGGCGCTAAACATGCGCTCTGCACTGCCGAATGCGGCATTCCTTGGCTTTACAGGTACTCCGTTGATTGCGGGCGAGGAGAAGACCAAAGAGGTGTTTGGTGACTACATATCGGTCTATGACTTTGGTCAGTCGATTGCAGATGGGGCAACGGTGCCTCTGTACTATGAAAACCGTATTCCCGAGCTTCAGCTTACCAACGAGAACCTGACAGACGACCTTCAACAAATTCTTGAAGATGCCGAGCTGGACAGCGATCAGGAACGCAAGGTTCAGCAGGTTTTCGCCAAGGAATATCATCTGATTACCCGCGACGAGCGCCTAGAGGCAATTGCAGAAGACCTCGTGCAGCATTTCACAGGTCGAGGACACCAGGGCAAGGCGATGATGGTCTGCATCGACAAGGCAACAGCCATCAAGATGTATGACAAGGTTCAAGCCCACTGGAAGGGCCACCTGACGCGGTTAAAAGACAAGCTGCCCACTGTACCAGAGGAAGAACGTGAAGCCATCCAGATGACCATTAATCGGATGCAAGATACCGACATGGCGGTGGTGGTCTCACAGGGACAGAATGAAGTCAACGAAATGGCCGCAAAGGGTCTCGACATTCGACCACACCGCAAGCGCTTGGTTGATGGAGAAGTCGACGAAGATTTCAAAAATCCAGACAATCCCCTTCGTCTCGTGTTTGTCTGCGCGATGTGGATTACAGGATTTGATGTACCATCTTGCTCGACCATCTATCTCGACAAGCCGATGAAGAACCACACCCTTATGCAAACGATTGCCAGAGCAAACCGCAAGTATGCGGGTAAGGAAGCAGGCTTGATTGTCGACTATGTCGGCGTCTTCAGGAAGCTTCAGGAGGCCTTGTCGATCTATGGCGGCGAGGTCGGAAGCGATGGTGAGCAACCGATCAAGGACAAGAGTGAACTTGTCGAACACCTCAAGCACCTGATTGCCCATGCCATTGCCTTCTTGGTTGAGCAGGAAATTGAACCCAACGCGATCAAGGAGGCTCAAGGCTTTAAAAAGGTTGCCCTTCTAGACGAAGGTGTCGAGAAACTGATCAAGGATGAGGAGACCAAGCTCGGCTTCCTTGGCATGGCATCAACCATTTCGCGAGTGTATCGAGCAATTCTACCTGACCCGCTGGCGAAAGAAGTAGTTGCTGATGCTGTTCTGATTTCTGTTCTCGGCCAGAAGATCAAGTCGCTGGCACCGGCAATCGACATATCAAAGGTCATGGACCAGGTTGAAGATTTGCTCGACCGGTCTGTCGCACCAATTCCTTACCTTATCAAGGAAACCCCTGACGAAAAGCTTTACGACCTCGGCAAGATCGACTTCGAGAAGCTCAAAGAAAAATTCGCCAAGGGTCGGAAACGGACCGAGGCAGAGAAGCTGAAGGCATTGCTGAACGAGAAGCTGGTCCAGATGGCAAAGCTTAATCCTTCACGCGCTGACTTCCTCGAAAAGTTCGAAAAACTGATTGCAAGATACAACTCCGGCAGCGCCAACATTGATGAGCTTTTCGACCAGTTGCTCGACCTTGCGGCATCAACCAATGAAGAAGACCAACGCGCCATGCGTGAGGGCCTGACTGAGGAAGAACTCGCTGTCTTTGACATCCTGACGCAACCAGAACCGGCATTGACCGACAAGCAACGAGAAGAGGTCAAGAAGGTCTGTAAGAGCCTGCTGGAGAAGCTTAAGGCTGAAAAGCTGGTTCTGGATTGGCGTGATAAAGCAGCCACCAGAGGCGCTGTGAGGCAGGCTATCGAGCTTGAGCTGGACCGTGGCCTTCCAGAAGTATACGACGAGACGATATACGAAGATAAATGCCATACCGCATTCGCTCATATCTTCAGTTCTTACCAAGGCGGAGGCGCAAGCATTTACTCCATACTTCACTGACATTTTCCATCCACAGGAGCAGTCTGACGACGGAGGGAAAGCAATGTGTTATTGTCGCGAGTTTTGCCTCTGGTGTGTCTGTGTTGGAATTTGCGGCCCGGCAAGGGATTGCTTGCAGCATCCTGAACAAGTGGCGTCGACAGTATGGTCTTTCGGCAGATAGCCGTCCCGGTTTTGTGCCGGTCGCGCTGACGGACCGACAGGATGTTGCGGATAATTCTACTGATTGTCCGGAAGAGGCCTTTTTATCTGAACTGGTTGAGGAAACCAGGATTGCCCGGATCATCATTACCCGGTGCAATGGCCGCCGTGTTGAAGTGCGCAAAACGATCCCGCCCCGCACGTTGAAACACCTCCTGTCTGTTCTGGAGGGTAAGCGTCCAGGCACGGCTACCTTGGCAGATTTGTGAGACGCGCTTCCGGGAAGCAATCAAGCTTGGAGGTCGATGTTCCAGGAAAGCAGTTCATTCGGGCGTTTTGCGTGTTCTATTTTCTATCAAATATTCCCGAAATAGTGGTTGTAACAGTTTGTTACTCACGGATAGATTGGAATGTATTGACTTACTTCATTAACCGTAAGGTCGGAAGTCTATACTGTTTACAACTATGTCCTAAGTGCGAAATGTGAACGGTTGTTAGGGCAATAAATTTCTCGGGGGGGAGAATGGAAAACTTCAAGGAAGTGGCGGATGATGTTCGCCCTATTGCCCAAGAAAGCTTGGATACGTTTGAAAAAATTGCACGCTCCGCCTTGCAGGATATCCAAAAGAAGCGTGCGTCCGGGAACACAATATCAATCGCCAGAAACACTTTCACAGATGGGGCCGCTGTCCGTTCCGCAGGTAATACTGCTCGGCGGATTCTTGAGGGTAATCGCTCCTTAAAGCAAGAGCCAGCGATCGCGCGCGTTGTTGTTGCAGACGAAGACGGCCAGAGAACAACGTACTATTTCTCGCGCACATATGCTGCTTCGCTGCCTGGTGAAAAAGCAAAATTTACAACGTATCATTCCAAATTAGGTACTCTTGCAGAAATCGAAGTAGGCGATGAATACACCGTTATGTTAGGCGAAAGAGAGGTTTCTCTTGAAGTCCTCGAGCGCGCAAAATTCTCTCCGTTCCTTTCTGATGGAAAATGGGATGCTGATAATGTTGTGTTTCAGTTGGAGAACGAGCGTTTTCTGAGCGCTGATTCATTGCGTCAACTATTATCAGAATATGAGGATTTCAATGAGGACATCCTCGATGCTTTGATTCGAGAGGAAAGTGCCGCAGCTGGTATTCGAGAGGGGATTCGCAGAGCCGTGATCTCCAAAATGGGTTTGCGAGACCAACTAATCCTTGATCGTTATCAAGGTGAGATTTTCCGCATGCCACTTAGTGCTCGTTTGCTTTTACTTGGGGCTCCTGGAACCGGTAAAACAACTACCTTAATCAGGAGACTCGCGCAAAAAATTGATGTCGAATTTCTTGAAGGTGATGAGCAACAGTTAGTGTCTCGCGATCATAGTCAAAGCTGGATCATGTTTACGCCGACAGAGCTTTTGAAGCTTTACGTGAGAGAGGCGTTTAACAAGGAAGATATTCCAGCGCCGGACGGTCGTGTTCATACCTGGTCTGAGTTTCGTAGCCATTTAGCACGGAATGAATTTAAGTTCCTTCGATCAGCGACGCTCCGATCGGGTTTTGTTATGAACGCTAGCGTTGGGATACTTTTGCCAAATGTCGAGAGTGATCAAATCAGTTTCTTCAATGATTTTTCAGGTTGGCAACAAAAAAAGTTCTGGGATGAAATTCGGATAGCAGCAGAAGGGCTACTCAAAGGGAAGAAGCCAGAAACCATAGCGCTTGGCGAACGCGCATTACAGGTGCTTCGTGAGGCGCGAACACCTCTCGATGCTGGAACACTAGTTTCGTTTACTGCGATATCTTCTGAAGTTTCTGCACTTGTGGGTGAACTTAAAAAGTCATCTGACGAGATAATTAAACGTGGCCTGACTGAGCAATTGAACCGTGACAAGGGTCTACTGGATGATATTGCGACGTTCCTAACAGCTCAAGGTACTCCGTCTGAAGATGAGGATTATGATCAAGAGCTCGAAGATGAAGAGGAGGGTAATCAACCACCTAAGGGGCGGGCGGCGGCTCGAAATGCTTATATGCGCGCGATGCGGAGCCTTGCGAGATCAAAAGCGCGAGGTGGGAAATTATCGCCCAAGAGTACGATGGGACGCCTTGTCGCATGGATGGGCGATAGAGTATTGGCAGAAAAAGAACTCTCAGTTTTGGGACGTAGTCTACTAATTCAGTCTTCTTTACGTCCGCTTGTGAACCCTGCAACGAAATATATTGAAGGTATTCCCTCAAGGTATCGCCAATTCCGCCGCATTCGTCAGGGAGAAGGGCATTGGTACGTTCCAGATGGGGGGAGCCAAACAGATATAACCCCCATTGAAGTTGACATCCTCCTCCTCGCAATGTTGAAAGCTTCGAATTCAGTTGAGGCGCTATCAAGTAGATTGATTGAAAATGACCCATTGTCCGGACGTTTGATTGAGAGGATGACACGACTGTACAAGAACCAGGTGTTGGTTGACGAGGCTACTGACTTCTCACCGATTCAGCTCTCGTGTATGGCCAACCTGTGTAATCCTCGGATCCGGTCTTTCTTTGCTTGTGGTGACTTTAATCAAAGGGTTACGAACTGGGGCACCCGTTCAGCCGAAGAGATGCGTTGGGTGTTGCCTGATTTTCAAATCAGAACAATTGACGTTGGCTACCGGCAGAGCAAAAAACTGCATGAGCTTGCTCAACACATTTTGTCGTCGACGGGCACTTTGACCGCAGAAGTCAAACTACCAAACTTTTCCGAGAATGTTGGCTTGTCTCCTGTTTTGATACAGTCTCTGAATGTGCCTTCTGACCAAGCAGCGTGGTTGGCTGACCGTATTACCGAAATTGAGCGGTTCTCAGGCGCGATGCCATCAATTGCAGTGTTGGTAAATGCTGAAAATGAGATTTTTGAGCTTGCAGCTGCTTTGGAGGTCGCGTTGGCACCGAACAATGTGACCGTTCAAGCCTGTCCACAAGGGCAAGTGCGGGGCAGTGATAGTGCAGTTCGTATCTTCAGTGTTGAACATATCAAAGGACTGGAGTTCGAAGCAGTCTTCTTTGTCGATGTCGATGAGCTGGCAGAGAAAGAACCGGACTTATTCGACAAGTATCTTTATGTCGGGGCGACCCGGGCTGCCACTTATTTGGGTGTAACTTGCAGAAATTTGCTGCCATCGAAGATGATTCCATTGACACCTCTATTCTCTGAGAACTGGCTGTAATGAGAAGTGAAGGACGATAGTTTCAGCTCTTTATCTGTTTTTTTGTCAATATTGAATTGAAAGCGAAACGAAGAGGTTTAATACGGTGTTGACTAACAACATAAATGAAGTGGGGTTTTTTAATTGAAGCAGACAATTGAAGCCAAAGAACAGGAGCTAAAGCGTATCTTTAGCGATGACTATTTGTTCGAAATTCCTGCCTTTCAAAGACCTTATTCCTGGACGACAGAGCAAGCAGGAGAGTTGTTGGATGATCTGCTAGGAACCATGGGAAAAGATGAGAAGATTGAGGAAGTAGCACCTTACTTTTTAGGCAGTATCGTGCTTATCAAAGATCTTCTTCATCCTCGTGCAGAGGTTGTCGATGGCCAACAGCGGCTTACCACACTTACAATTTTGATTGCTGTTCTTAGAGAGCATTGTGAAGACATTGGTTCAAAGTCGAACCTGGACAAATATATCTGTGAAAAGGGAGATAAATTTGCAGGTAGTGAAGATCGTTTTCGACTGACATTGCGTAATCGCGATAGCGAATTCTTCAGAAAATCAGTACAAGTAGCGGGGAAACTAACTGCGTTTCTTCAGAAAGACAGCGTTGGTATGACTGACAGTCAGAAACGTATTTATGAAAACGCTAGGCACTTTTATGCTGAGCTCTCGAAGTTTGAACAAGATCTGCGTGATCGCCTGACGATGTTTCTGTTGCAACGATGCTTTTTGGTAGTCGTTTCTGCATCGGATCAGGAGTCCGCTTACCGAGTCTTCTCGGTAATGAATGATCGAGGGCTAGATCTTTCCCCAACTGATATATTAAAAGCCGATATTATCGGTGCCATGCCTGAAGAAATCCGAGAAAAATATAACGATCAGTGGGAAGAAATTGAAGAAGAACTGGGAAGAGAAGATTTCAGGGATTTATTTTCCCATGTTCGTATGATCTTTGCCAAAAACAAGGCTAGGGGAAATCTGAATCACGAGTTCCGAGAAAGTGTTCTTAAGATCAAAAATGGAAAGGAATTTATTGACGATGTTCTTGTGCCTTATGCGGAGGCTTACCAGACCGTTTCTTATGCTGCATATGAGAGTACGGCGGATGCAGAAATCGTCAACAGGTACTTGGGCTACCTCGCTAGGTTAGACAATTACGACTGGGTACCGCCCGCAGTCTCTTTCTTTGAGAAGCACCGAAATGATCGCGATAAGTTGGTTCGTTTTACGATTGACTTGGAGAGATTAGCGTATGGTTTGTTTATTCTGAGAGCAAACATCAACCAAAGAATCAATCGATACTCAAATGTGCTGCGTGCAATAGAAAATAACGAAGATATCCACGTAAAAGAAGCCCCACTTCAGCTAACTGAGGACGAAAAGCTCTCTATACTTGGCGCCTTGAACAGTCCTATTTACTTGCAAACTCGTGTTCGGATGCCTTTGTTGCTCAGGCTAGATAGTTTGTTGTCTGACGGAGGTGTATCTTACGACCATAAGGTTCTTAGCATCGAGCATGTACTGCCTCAGAATCCGAATGCCAATTCTGAATGGCTGAAATTGTTTCCAGATCAAGAAACGCGAGACTTCTGGACTCACAGGCTTGCTAATTTGGTTCTGCTTTCACGACACAAAAACTCCCAAGCAAAGAACTTCGACTTTGGGCGTAAAAAATCTGAATATTTTCAAAAAAAAGGTGTCGCAACTTTTGCGCTCACATCCCAAGTTCTTAATCAGCCGGAATGGACGCTTGATGTTTTAAAAGGGCGGCAGAATGAGTTGATAAAAACTCTTCAGCGCGAGTGGCTACTGAGTGTTTGAAGTGGGACCGCATTTCCATTTGATTGTTTGGGAAATCTGAATTTGAGCAACATCAGCAATAGGTGTGGACATTTTTTTGAGATGGCCTCATTCAGGCAGAACAAACTCTGGCCATAGTTTGTCTCCTCCTAATACAGATATGGGGGCGTCGAGGAGAGGAAAACGATCCTTTGTGCTTGCCAGCAGAACGACAGCAGCATCGGTGCCTGAGAGAGTCTCCTTGTTGATCCTTAATGGTTCGGTCGTAACGATAACGCTCGCTCCTCCGCTGCGAGGGCTTATTCTGAGCGTATTGTGATCAATTTCCTCTGCGAGTAGGCTAGGATACCCATTAAGGGTCAGGCCTTCAGAGGCGTTCGTCTCATCGCTTGCTTCATCAGCTGTAATAATCGCCTCGTATAGCGTGAGCAATTCACTCTCATCACTTTCAGGTCCCCATAGGATACTATCAGCAAGCGTCCGTTTTCGACGCATCAAAGATTGCAAGAGACAGTCGAACGAACCGCGTTGCAGACGTGGGTGTATGGCAAGGGGAATGTGGATCGTCACGGGCCGCGTTTGGCCGATACGATGGGTGCGGTCGTTGCATTGCTCCTCGACCGCTGGGTTCCACCAGCGGGTGAGATGAATGACATGGTTGGCTGCGGTGAGGGTCAAGCCTGTACCCGCAGCTCTTGGCCCGAGGATGAGGACGTCGAACCCCTCGTCGAGGTCTAGATGTCTTTGGAACCGCTTGGTAATCTCATGACGTTGCGAAATCGGTGTGGAACCGTTGATAATGTCCACGCGGGCTAGGGCGAATTCGATTTTTACTAATTCCGCGAACCAGTGTTGCACATCAAGGCTTTCAACGAAGACCAGGGCGCGCTCGCCTTTGTTCTTGATGCAGGTGAGGATATCCATCGCTGCGGATATCCGGGCCGACGAATGAGTGAAGCTATCCGGTGCTTCGCCCTCGATCAGCCCTGGATGCAGCGAGGTTCGGCGGATATGATGAAGGAGCCCAAACAAGGTTTGACCGGGCCGACGTGCCTCATCGTAGCGTAAAGCCTGCACCGGCGGCATAATGCGGGGGTGAAGGACCCGCGTTTTGGTCGGTAGCTCGCGGGCAACTGTTTCCTTGGTTCGTCGCAGACCAAGACTGGGGTTTCCCGCCTGGGGTTGAAAGATAGCTGCGTGAAGGGCGCGCATATTTCCTGCCTTGGGGGTATCGAACGTCGTTCGGAAATCAGTGAGTGCCCCAAGTGCCCCCGGAAACAACTGGTCCATTACAGCCCATAAATCGCGTGTTGCGTTCTCAACAGGTGTTCCCGTTAATCCGATCCGAAAGTCGGCATTGACCGCTTTAGCAGCGACAGCTCGGAGTGTGGCCGGATTTTTTACGTTCTGTATCTCATCGAAGACAACTACTGAGAACTGATTTTCAGTGAAGCTGACAGCATAGTTCGCTAACGTCTGGTAAGTCGTGATTGCTATGCGTGGCGTGTTGCCCTGGTAAAGTTCAGTGAAGTCGAGCCTTGCATGGCCATCCTGTATATCGCGGCCTCTGACATCGGTTTTGCGCGATTGTCGCAGTTCTGGTCCATAGAGCCGTACGGGACCACCCCAAAGTCCGGGCTCCAGATGGGCTCTAATCTCTTCTTCCCAGTTCCGGAGTAATGAAGTTGGTGCGACGATCAGGATTGGGCGATTGGGTATAGCCCCACTCAGTATCCCTTCGATCGATAACCATGTCAGGAAGGATAAAGTTTGCAGTGTCTTTCCCAGCCCTTGTTCGTCGGCATTCAGGATGCCGGGCAGGCCGGCCTGCCATGCTTCTACTTGCCAGTGAAAGGCTTCAATTTGATACGGACGCAGCTTTTGCTTGACTGCAGCGGGCATATTTGAGTTCAGGGTCTGGGGACGTTGCCGTAACCGTTCGCGAAACTGAAGTTCCCAGAAATTGTCGTGGGTGACCGGTAGAAAGGCAGTTACCTCGTCGTTAGGAACTGTGCTTTCTTTGCGCGCCAGATAAAGTTCAAGGCGGCGTTTTAGGGCTTCATATACAAGCGGTAAAGCGGGAATATCGCCATAGGCTGTTGGTACGGTTGGCCGGTTTTTTGCAATGGCTTTTACCAAGGCTGAGACCAGTTCTTTTAAATCCTCGTCGGGAATTGTACCGAGAAGCTCGCCCAGGGCAGCGTCGATATCGTTTGGTAGCCAACTGGTGCCGCTGCCATCTGTTACTGCTATTTCAGGCTTTTTCCACTTGCGGATTTCAATCACACGCTCGGCCCATTCGCGTGTCTCAGCCCAAGCTGATTTGAAGGCGGACTCAACTGCTTCGACCTGGTCTTGAGGGGATGTAAGTTCGTTTAGTTTCCCGTCTTGACGGAGCGCATCTTCTATTGCCTCAAAAATGATTTGTTCGGCATTTTCGAGGAAGTTGAGCTTCTCTTCTTCGGAAAAGGCGGCATGCCGTGAGATCACGTCGACCACGGGCATCGCAGATCGATCCAGAATCAGATAGCGGTTGTTGCTAATTTTATAGGCGGGTTGAGCGCCTTTTTTGTTTGCCTCTTGTTTGAAAGTTTCAAGCTCGTCTCCTGCGAGGGGGGAGCTTTCCGTTGATGCAAGGTCTTCTTCGCCAAGTTGGCTTGAAGTGAAGGGGATTGGGGCAAAAGAAGATGGGTTGGTTTCGTCGATGGAAAGTCCAACCCGGTCGCAAGAGACAATTTCGATATGCTTTAAAAACCCTTCGGGTTGAGCACCTTCGTCCTCGACCATACCAATAGCGTTACGGAAACGTGCCAGGGCATCCCAATGCTCCGGCAGCGGTGCGGAGCTGTTAAAGGATTTTGACAACTCAATCGCGTCGAAAATTGGTGCCGGCAGCCGCATACGTATAGAGCCGCTTTGGACTACCGACCCAATTCGGTTTAATTGAACCTGACGCCCGCCCTTTTCCCACCACCATTCGAGGGCAAAACGTTTGCTTCCTACAGTGGCAGATGTAGCCGCATGGAAATCAAAGCCTGATAATCGGGGGGGCAAGCCCAATACTCTGGCAGAAAAGTCGTCCATCCTCGAAAGCAACCAATGGTCAAGGAACAAGGTGTCCGCTTCAAATCGATGATGATTGTTATCCCGATCTAATCCTCTGATACGGGCAAGAGTGATAGCGAACACGCGATCCGATGTCTTCAAGCTATCGAAGTCAACACGTTCCCGTCGCCGAAACCGATCCATCAGGCCTTTTCGTTCTTGCGCAACGCTCAGTAGGCTTCCATTCGTGTCTACTGTGAATTGGAACCGGTTCATGTTTGTTTGATCCTGTCTCTGACCCAGCCTTTCCAATCACCAGTGTGTACGCGCGCATCAGCGTGAGGCTTGGGAAGCAAGATCTCGTTTATATTGTAGCTTGAGGCATAGAGCTGCGGGGTTGGGCGTATCGGGTTTGGAAAGGCATGGATCCTGAAATTGTGTGAACCCTCGACAAAAATCTTCTCGCCGATCCTTATGAATAATAGGCAGGTTCCTTTGCGCGGTATCTGTCTGCCAAAACTAAGGTAGGATTTATCCCCGGTGCGTTGATGCAGCTTGTTCGCTATTGGAATAATGTCATCGCCAAGTGCGAACCACGCTTCGTCTATACGGCCGTCTTCATAAAGGCTCATCCAGAAACGCCGCCGACCAGGCCAATGGTTGTTGTTTTGTGTGTCCTGCTCCGCTTCTGTAACCACTTGGAACATGGCTTCCATGCTCTTGCGCGCCAACCATTTATTCAGAACACGCCGATGAGGTGCCGCAACGAGATTCCAGAATGCAGGGTTGTCGCGCCTTGGATCACCGAACAGGGTGATTAGTCGATCAATGCACGTTTCGCGATAGTCGGGAGGGCATGATGCTGTTGTCCAGGGAGACAGAATGCAGTCAATTACTTCAGCCGAGCGTTTGTCATCCAACTTTGCCGCGTCGGCAGGTGCTGCCCATGACAGGAGTTTATCGAGAGCTGGAATGGTCTTAGGGTTCGGGTTTTGTGCTAGAAATGCTGTGTGGGCTGATTCCATGAAGCCTGACCCATGTGGTGCAGGGAGGCCCTCTTTGATTAACCAATGGTACGGGTTTACAACGGTCGCCATTCGATTTCCAATTAATTGAGGACCAGCTTCAATATCCAGAAATTCGGGGCATGAGAGAAACAAGTTCTGCCAACGATTGGGTAATTTGTCGGCGCGGGCTATGAGCAGGCGGTGTAAATGGGATGTCTTTGTTGAACCGCTCGACCATGTTTCCAGATATGCCCGTGCTATGGCATCGAGCAGACGCGGGTTGGTTGTCGCTATTGCTTCTGCAGTCAGAAACGTTTGGAGGTCGTTGGGTATAGGGAGTTCTTCTAACAAAGACGCGAGCAGTGCAATGGCAACATCTCCGGTAGAAATTGCTTGCCAGTTGGCGGTGCGGGCTGACGCCGCTACACGTTGCACTATTGTCTCGGTATCGTTAGGGATTTTTGTTTCAACGTCCGGAAAAGCGCGTTTGATCTTCGTAACGGCGGTTTCTAACGGAACCATATCGAAGGACCGGGTTCGGAACTCTGGACTTAAGACAAGAAGATCAGCGAGGCTCATCTTGCAACCCTTCTTGCCAATATGTCGCGAACACGGGTTAGGTCTTTGATATTTCGAGGAATGGCTTGTTCTGTAATTGGCGAGAACATGATGAAGCGGATATCTATCCGACGGTTGGCATCTTTTCCGCCGTCAATTGCCTCATTAGCAATCGGACGTCCTTCGCCGTAGCTAGCCACGGAAAAAATGGGTTGTTTTTGAAGATTGCGAAATTTTAGAAGCACTGGATGTGCCGAAATCATCACATTATAAATTGATGCACCTCTGCCCGCTCCAAGCCCCATATTGTAAATATCGTTCCCATCGCTGTCGGTATGACCTTCGATCTGAATCGCATCAATAATAGTAGCGTTTGGATTGCAGCTTTCGGTCATGGCTGCGTTATCAACTGTAAAACAACCGATCTCCGTGCTTAATATAGCTGCAATTTCCTGCATTTTTTTACGACCGTCCCGTGACGGTTTCTGTTGCCCGCGTGCGAACAACCCGTCGCCGCGAAATTGCAGGGCATCTTGTTTTAGTGAAATTTCAACGTCGATTTGGTCGTCAATTTCTTTGATCCTGCTGCGCATACGATTCAGCAATGACGCCAGTTCGGATGACGCGAGAATGTTGTAGCGGGCTATAGGGTTTTCCGTCTCTTTTTCGCGGAGTAATTCATGCAGTAGTTCGATTTCCGCGCGTAGGTCTAGAATTTTCCGCCGCAGGTCGTCGGTTGGGCCAACATCCAAATCCTCGCGCAAGTTGGTCAATAACGTATTTCGTTGCTGGAGTTGTGCTAGCAGTTTTCGCTTCTCGACAGTAAGCGATTGAATTTGCTGTTGAAGGGTGCCAATCACGTTCTGATCGGTGTTTTTTACGAGTTCGTCATAAAGCAGTAGTCGCTGGTGCATTATGGCGATCTGGTCGTCTCGCTCGTCCAGCAGTTGTTTCGGTACGGTTTCACCTGGCGAGATTTGCGTGGCGAAAAAAGCAAGAAGGATGATGACAATAAATAGAAAGCCGATTGTCATATCGGTCATCGAGATAAAGACCGATTCCTCCTCTTCTTCTCCACGCCGACGACGAAAAGGGTGTCTCACGTTTCAACCTCTTTGGGATCACCTTCATTCGTTGACTTGGTGATGCTTTCCGGTTCAAAGGCTTTGGCGTTCTCAATTACAGTCTGAAGAACACCCAATGCTTCCACGAACCGATCTTGAACGCCGGAGCCATGCCGTTCCAGCCGGTCGATGGTTTTTGCCACTTCGTCCTGATAGGTCTTGAATGCTTTTTCGAGTTGTCCATCGTAGGCTGCGGCCCTGCTTTCGAAAGATCTGATAAGGTCCCGGAGGGCGTTCATCGTTTCGGTGACAATTTCTTTTTCTTCGGTGATGGTTGTCTTGGCTGCATTTACCATCGACACCGAACCTTCAGCAATTTTCAAGCTGTGATTGTTCGTTTCCTTGATGGTCTCTAGAAGGGAAGGAGTGGCTTCTCCGACAGCTTTGCCAGCAGTAGTTAACTGCGTACTAACCTGTTCCAATCGTTGGACAGATGTGTCGAGGGTTTGCGTTGATGCTTTTAGGGTGCTGTCGAATTGCTGGGCCGCCTGCTGAAGGCTCGAACCCATGGTATCAAGAGCTGTACTCGCTGTTTCAATCCGGTCACAAAATTTTGTGAGGGCATCGCCTAATCCTGATGTGATATTATCTCCCAATTTCTCGACCATTGAGTCGATATTATCCATGGAACTCTTCGTGACCTGCTTCAGCGGCGTGGAGAGCTCCACAGTCATTGTTGTGATCAGGTCTTTCATGTCTAATGTTTGATCTTCGACCGCCCTTAACTGCTTCTCGGCCAATCCCTCAAGGCTGATGAAGTCCATTTTCTCTTCAAGTTTAGTTGTAAGAGCATCGGCCTGTTTCTCGATTATGTGAATACGCAGTTTCAGCCAAAAGTTTAACAGGATGGAGCAGAGCAGACCTGAGAGGGAAATTGTAAACTTCGCAGATGCCTTGGCGAGTAGGATGCGCAAGGCATTCATTGTTGCCGTTTGATCAGTCGTTTGGCTGTGGGGCAGAATATCTGCTGTGGAAGATAACACAGCAACCAAACCAAGAAACGTAAAGAACAAGCCGACGGATACGAACAGCGGGGGAAAAATGCGGTAGAACCTTAGCGAGAAACCGAGCTCATCGGCGTTCAGGAATGCAGATGGCCGGATTGCGTTTTTTACCGTGGTTTCATCGCCTGAACCTATTTCCAGAAGAGTTTCGCGGAACTCCTTAAATGCAGTAGCCAGTAGGTGCCCGGGGCGAGTTTTCTGTGAATTTAATTTTTCCTCAAGGCTGGCAAGATCCAAATTTTTATGTCCGGATGCAGCTTTGTCGACGCTTATAATTGCATTTTTATAGGCAGTAATAAAAGAGCGGGATTTGTATCCGATGCATATCGCTAGTACCGCTGCAGCAGCAAAAAATATCAGGCTGAGAAGTCCTGGCCAATAATCGGCAACAATCCCGTTGGCGATATAGAGAATTATCTCACCGGTCTTGGCTCCCGCCGCCATTGCTTGATTTATCAGGTTCATCGTTTGCCTGAGCGGACATTAATTTGTGTGGAATCTTGTGATGCCATTTTTAGTGATATTCCCCCCTCGACGAGCTCGATCAGAAGTAAATGAATGGTGACTATATGTGCAGTCATGATTGTACGCATGATTGTAAAATTCTCTCAATACTAATGTCGTGAGAGAAGTACATCGGTTCGTCTATGTTTTTTTCTGCAGCCTGAAAATTTTATATTCAATGTTTTCGTGATTCCATAAGCGATGCTTGACAGTCGCCGATTGCGGAGTTGACGAGGCCTGAATCAGGATGAGAAAAGTATCATCTATCCCATTGATCGGATGATTGGTGTCTGAGATGGTTTATAAATATGGACCGTTATGATTCCATACTTATAAACCACCAATTGTTCTTGGAATAATTACGATCTTCACATCAAAACTGCTGAGTTAGTGTTCGCCGGAATAAAACAGTGAATTTTAACCCAGCCTTGTACAATGTTTCCTCCACTTGGCTTGTCTTGCCGTGACGCAATATCTCCCCAAACGACGTAACATTTCGCGCCCTGTCATGTTGCGATGACGGGGGAACAACTAGCGTCGCACGGACGGCATTAGCCGCCTCCTGTGCCAACTCTATCGGTCGATTTCCCTTCGCCATAGGCGCATCCGTCGCCGCAATAACGATCTTGCGCTCCGGATTAAACCGCCGCAGGTTTTCCGCCACAGCTTTCAGATTCTCGGCCTTTACCGCCCAAACCACCGGTTTACCCATCAGGCGGTTAAGCTCGATGGCACTGATCAGATCATCAGCAATCAGAATTGGCTCTTTCTGATTTCTGGAGAGGCTGCCCCCGACGACATGATGCTGCCCTTTGTCGTCACCCCGTCCGGTCCACGTTTCACCTGATCCGTCTTTATCAATTCGGTATATCGCACAGAGACGATTTCTGCCGTCCCTGAGCGGCACAAGAACCTTGCCGTCATCCACGCGATACCCCGCCCATGCTTTTGCCGTGCCCATCTCTGGCCGTTCTGCAATGGTTTTCGTGTCCGGTGTGTAAGCGTTTTGCCAGGCGATCCATGCATCATCGCCAACCGGTGAGGCCAGTTCATTGCGCAATGCCGCCATGGTCGGGGCTACCGCAGGGTCGGTCACAATGTCAGCTTTCCAGACATTGCGATGCGTCTCGATGGTTCGGCTTTGCCACAACCCTTTTTCGTCGCGATAACGTTCTTCGACCTGAACCTTCTTCTTCTCGGCAATTTCGAGCGTGATCCAGTCACCTTTGGCGGCCCCTGATTGTTCGATACTGTCAGCAATATCGACACCCCAGAGGGTGCGTTCGGTTCCGTCAGCATCTTGCAGCTTTACAAAGCTCGATTGTGATTTCCCGGGATCAAAATTGTAAGGAGCGCGGCCCAGTTCCAGCAGTTGGGCCGCATTTCGTGCGGATCCGTTTCGGGCATAGTCCTTGAAGGCGGATGCCCTTTCTGGCCGGACGATCTGCACGCCCAGTTTTGCGGCCTTTTCGTTGTCCTCGGTACCTTCTACGGCATCCAGTGCCACAACAATCCGGGCATCACTGTTGCGCTGAAGGATTTGTTCGGCCAGCGCGGCCCAGCCATCGGGTTCGGCGGGCACCATTACCGGGCAGTTGGTCGCACGATGCAGGGCGGCCCCATCGGCGTAATCCCGGGCAATGAGGATCGTGTCCTTGTCCCGCCGTCGTTGCGGGTCAATCATATGGCCAAGTGGGTGTTCTGGGTCGGTATCCATCACCAGACGCTGTTGTCCCTGTTTGTCGATCAGCATGACGTTTTCAATCCGACCGGAGCGGTCGCGCAGTGGCACGGCAATGTTGCCTTTGGCTTCGAGCTTGACGCCATAGCCGCGCAGGTCGTTGGCTTTCAGCCAGCTTGAATTGCCCGGTTTGGCCCAGTCGGTGCAGGCATCCCAGACCATGAAGGCTTTGTCATCTGTAGCATGGGCAAAAGCGCGGCGGATCACGGTCGCATCATCCTGATCGGGCAGGGACACAAAAGGCACATTGGGATGGCGCGGGATGTTTGGATCGGCAATGATTGCGTTGCTGTCCGGGTATCGCCTTTGATGCTCTTTAAGCACTTGGCGCATGTCGTTGGGATCGGCCAGAACAATTACTGGACGCCATGTGGCATCATGGATTTTAACGGCATCGGCATAGTCACTGGTAAAAATGACAGGGCCTTTGTCGATCTGTTTTTTCGGTTCAATGAGGTGGGTGAGGCCACGCGCTTGAGTGTTGCCGATGTCCATAATGTTGCCATCTGGCGCATAAAGCCGCACAGCTTGCATATGGCCGTTGTGATCCTTAAACGGCACCAGCAGATTGCCCTCGTCATCCATGCGACAGCCCCGACCAGTCGAACGGGTCTCTGACAGCCACGACAGAGATTTGGCCTTGGCCCAGTGCGCGGCAGCTTTCCAAGCGGCTAGTGCCGGATTGGCCAGTTTGGTGACAGGGGTGGGTCTGTCATTGCCAAACACCAGGTGAAGCAGCTCTTGTTGGGCGATCAGGAACACCATGGCCAGCGGATCGCGATAGGCCTCACTGATCAGAAACAGTTTCCAGTTCGAGAGGGATCGACCGAGCAGGGTGCTGTGGGTCGGGACCAGTTTGCGGGTGCCAAGATATTTGCGCCAGAGCGGCGGCATGGAAGGATGGCGCAGGGTGGGACGGCGTTTGTAGCGCCGTTTCGGCCGAGATTGCTTTGCCAGTGCAGCTTTGTGTTCCTCAACTGGCGGCTTGAACGCACCCAGTTTCTTTTCCAATGCTGCTTTGCTCATGCTGCGATCCAGTGCCGAGGCCTTCATGCCCTGGCCATCCGGCCCCATCAGAACAAAACCGTTGCCGCGCTTTTTAATCCTGATGTCGTAATCGCTTAAAGCGGCGTGCAGATCCTGCCAGGTCTTTGCCTCGCTGGCGTGCTTCAGAATGGCATCACGATGGCCAAGCACATGGGTTTGGAAACTCTCCTGCCAGGTTTGGGATTCATAATCCCGGGCGGAGGGGGAGAGTTTGGCGCTGTTATCCATACGCTGCGCCATGCCGTTATCCACAAACAGGCCGTATTTCTTTTCGAGTTGGCGCGAGACCCGGTCGAGGATTTTAAAATCGCGATACGGGGTAACGAGCTGGAGGGTTTCTGGATGCACCCGGTTAAAGGCGATATGCATATGAAAATTGTCGGTATTGATATGGGTGCCGGCCACATATTGATGTTCGGCAAAGCCAAGTCCCTTGGCATAGGATGCTGCAATGTCCTTGAGGTCCTGCTCAGATAGTCTTTCTTTCTCCCCGGGGCGGAAAGAAACAATCATGTGATAAGACTTGTCCTTGACGTCAGGCTTCAAACGCCGAACCGCGTCAATCTCGACGAGGGCGAGATCGAGATCCTCGCGTTTTTCGCCCGCGCCGCAATTGGCAATCCAGAAATGGTCGAGCTTTTCCCCGGGTTCCTTGGCCGCTGCGATATAATGGGCCAGTTCCTTGTAGTTATCTGCGACCTTCGGGTCTTTGGGGATCTTTTTGGCAATCATTGGGCTTTATGTCGGATGGAATGATCAATCTGTCGCACCAGGTCTTTTAACGCATTCTGGGTCCCCTCGATCTCAACGATCAGCTGATCAAACTTGGCCAACAGATCGGCGCTCAGCGGTTCATCGAGGGCCAGTTTAAAGAGATTGCCGAGACGGGCCTGATCGGCATTGACCTTGAGAAGGTCAAGTATGGCATGAGAGGCTTCAAACGTGCGATGATCGGGCAGTTTTCTGTTCATCAGAAGACGGCGTAGCAGTTCGGAGCGGCTCAGGCGTAACTGGCCTGCCAGCCGGTCAAGGCGGGCCAGTTCGATGTCATCAAGATAGGTTTTAACCAGGTTGCGGGTGGTGGCCATGAGATCGTTCTTTGTCGTGAGAGAAACGAAGCGAGATGACCGGCAACATCCCTGCGCTGCCGGTCATGCCAACGGATGATTACATTGCCACTTGCTGGCGCTGTTGTTGTTTGGGCGCAGGCAGGGACCGGGTTTTCTGAACTTTTTGTGTCAGGCCCAGTTCCTTGATCTGCTGCTTTACGATTTTGGCGAAGCTCGCCATGCCGCGCGCGCCATGCAGATCGTTAAAGTCGGTGAGGCCGGCCTGTTTCTCTGCCGGGGAGAGGTTGGGCTTAATCACTGCCGCTTCCACCAGTGCCGCCGCACGCTCCGCCCCCTTGATGCCGGGATTGATGCCCTGTTTGGCTTCAACCCCGTGATCATCATCGGCGGCGAGGATCAAAGGGCGGTCGGGGAAAGCCTTTTGCAGGGCTTCGGCGACCGGGGCAAGATTGCCGCTATCCATCGCAATGGCGGTTTGATGGCCGGTGGCCATATTCAGGCTTTTGCCGGTGGCATAGCCTTCGGCAATCAGGATTGGGCCTGTGCTGTTTTTGTTGGTGCCCGGGATCATATGCATCAGCCCGGTCTTGCGGCCATCCTTGAGGAAGCGTTTGCTGCCATCCGGCGTAATGACCTGGACATTCTCGACAAAACCTTTGGCATTTGTCATCGGCATCAGGAGATTGTTGTGAATGTCTTCTTTCAGCGTTTCACCACCCACCTGCTTGCGTTGCAAATAGACATGATCGCCAGGGGCGGCATCTGCGCCCTGCACCATGGCATAGGCGCGTTTGGCCACCTGCTTGTATTGGGCCTTGAGGTTTTCTTCCATCTGCGCCTTGCGCGCAGCGGCTTCGGCCTTGCTGCGTTCAATCTCGGCGGGATTGCGTTCGGCGGCTGAGCTGACCCACTTCACCGGCTCGTTCCCGGACTTGTAATTGACGATATTGCCTGCCGGAATGCCCTCGATGAAACCACGATAGGAGCCGCTTTTCTGGCCCTTGCGGTCGCCTTCAACCGCGACCCGGTGCCATTTGCCATCCATGGTGGGCGCGCCATCAATCACCAGCCCGTTTTCCCGACAGGCGAGAGCAAACTCTTCTTCCGGGCGCATGCGGGATTGCGGTTTTTGAGCCGCCGGTTCGTTCCAGCGGGCAAACGGTTTGAGATCGGCATCATCCCGCACATACCAGGACTTTGCCCGGCGGTCCCATTTGGCCCCGAGTGCCTTGGCATCGTTCCTTTCGCTGTAAGGCACGTTGAGATAATGACGTTTCTTCGAGGTATTTGGTTCTGTCCCCGGGGCGAGATCATTTGCCACAGCTTCTTTGGGATGGGAAGCTGGTCCCGCCGTTGCGGCCAGCGCTGCCGCCCGGCTTTCCTGCCTTGCCTGTTTTTGCTCGGCAATAAACCGCTCCGCCATCGTCTGTCCCGGATCAGCCCCAAGGCTTTTGACCAGGTCACTGCTGCGCTGTGCTTCCGGCACGAACCATTGCGGGCGTAACGGTTTAAAATAGTCCTGATCGTGATGGGCGTCATACATGGCCGAGAGCAGTTCGGCATGTTTGGAAGACCGGCCTGCGAGCTCGGCCATGGTCGTGAAGGTTTCCCGTTCCTGGTTAAAGGACCGGTCTTTCTTGTCGGGATCATCAGAATATTGCCACCAGACATCGATGCGTTGGAAAGACTCCTTTGCGTCATTCAAGGCCCGGGCCTCGGCATCGGGCAGACCGTCAAGACGGGCGGCATGCAGCATCCAGTCTGATTTGATCTTGACCGATGTGTTTTCCGCCTGCCGCTCAAAGACCCGATCCGCAACCCCCTGCGCCGGATCCGTGCCGAGGCTTTTGGCCAGATCGTTTGTGCGTTGTTCGGCAGGAATGAACCAGTCAGGACGACGGGGTTTAAAATGATCCTGATCGGGATGGGCGTCATACATTACCGAAAGCAGTTCGGCGCACCGCGAGGAGGACTCTGCCGGTTTGGCCATGCGGGCAAAGGCTTCCTGTTCGTGCTGTATTGCGCTCTCGCGAAGGGTTGGATCGTCAGAGCCTTGTCCGGCGATATCGATCTGATCAAAGGCGCTTTTGGCCTCGACCATCCTTTCGATATCCATGTTGATCATGTTTTCAAGCCGGCCTGCATGAAGCAGCCAGTTCTGTTTGACCTCTTTTTCATTCCAGCCCGGGATGTCTTCGCTGTGTTCGGGTACAATCCTGTTTTTCGTGACCATGTTGGCGGCCTCCTTGCGCTTGTCTTGCGCCAGAACCGGTTTGAGCTGTTCGCGCATGTCCGGTTCCATGATCCAGCTTTTGATGTTTTCGGCATCGCGTGCGGCGGTGAAGAGAACGTTGCGATCTTCCTTGATGGCCCGCATCCAGCTTTTGACATAGCTGGCATGGCGCTCCGGATAATGGCCGAGGCCCAGTTCGGTGCTCAGCATGTAGCTGCCAATCTCGGCGCGCAGTTCTTCTTTGGCGTAAACTTCCGAGCCAAACGGGCCGAACTCCCGGGCCATTCTGGATTGATGGCCGGTAGCATGGCCAAGCTCATGAAGGGCGGTTGCGTAATAGTCATATGGGCTGCCAAAGGCATCTTGCGGCGGCAGATGGATATGATCTGTCGCCGGGCGGTAAAAGGCGCGGTCCCGCTGATCATGAAAGATTGGCACATTGCCCTGGCGCAATAATTCCTCGGCCCGTTCCACCGGCTCGAAAGTTGGTTCCGGGGCAATCCACGGGGCCAGCCCGTCGATCTGTTCGGCGTTAAAGACCACGGCATGAAAGACCTGGGGACGATCAAGACGGACTTCGCGGTTTTTGACCTTGCCGTTGTCATCAAGGACCGGCTTGCCGTCCTCATCGAGCACGGGGCGTTTGTCGGTCCATTTCCAGTATTCGATTTTGGTGCCTTTTTCGCCCTTGCGCACCTGGGCGTCCTGCTGTGTGGCCTGGCGATAGGTCATCCAGCGCGGGTCTTCATGACCGCGCAGCTCCAGCCACAACGCATTGATGCCGCGATAATTGGCTCCCGAGACGGGATTAAACGGCCCCAGCCGCACCTTGCCCGGGTCCCAAGGCTTTTGCCACGGCGCCGTACCGGTTTCGATATGGGTGAGCAATTCTTCGACCACCTGGTCGCGATAGGATTTTTTCTCGCTCATTGGACATTACTCCCGGCAGGATCGTCATCCCCGGTCGGTTCAAGCCCGTCAAAATGACTATCGAGCGCGTCCTGATCGGACAGGGCGGTTTCGCGAAACGCGCCCATATCGTCCGCCACATCGGGATCAACATGGAGCGGACCGTCTTCACCGGCACGGTTCACCGCTTCGGTTGCCAGCTTGAAATAATCGCTTTCCGAAAGATGGGCGTTGGCGGTTTCGACGGGACGGATTTTCGGTGTGTCAGACATAGCTGGTCTCCTGTGAGCTGTTGGGGGAGGGAAGGGATTGCGTCATTTTCGGCGGACGGACCCGGCTGCGGCTGCGCAAAACCGGATCGAGGAAATAGAGTTTCTGGCGTCCCAGAATGGGCGGACGACCGCCAACAAAGATCAGGGCGTCGCCGGGCTGCGGTTTTTTCTTGCCGTCAGGATCCACATCGATCATGCGCAGCCGCATGATTTCATCGGCGGTCAGAAGATCGCGTGAGACTTCCTGAAGGTTTTCCGAGTGGGATCCTTGCGATCCGGGCTTGCCCGAACGCGAATGTTTGCGCTGAACAATGGTCTGTTTACCGGCCAGCTTTGACAGCAACTCGGCGGTCGGCAGTTTGTTGGGCGTGAAGGCAATGCGGACATGGCAGTTGGCAAAGATCGATTCATCCTTGCCGTATTTTTTATAAAGCTGCTCGATATTCTGAATGATGATGTAGGCCTTGATGCCGTAGCCGGCCATGAAGGCCAGGGCCTCTTCAAAGATCTCGAGCTTGCCAAGCGACGGGAACTCGTCGAGCATCAGCAACAGGCGGTGTTTGTACCCTTGCTTTTGCTCGCCATCGCCAAACTCCATCTTTTCCGTCAGGCGGCGCATGAACAGGTTCATCATGATGCGGATCAGCGGGATCAGCCGGTCCTTGTCAGCAGGCGAGAATACCAGATAGAGCATGGCGGGATTATCGCCATTCATCAGATCATCGAGGCGAAAGTCACTGATCGCGGTGTTTTCGGCAATGATCGGATCGGCATAAAGGGTGAGCTGGGTTTTGGCATTGGAATGCACGCCCGAGCGTTCCTGCGGGGCCTTGATCGCCATGCTGTTGGCCCCGCGTTTGACCTCCTTGTTGACATGGGCAAAGCCATGGTCATAGGCGGCCATGGATTGCAAAATGGCGACGAAATTGTCTTCGGCATCCATGTCATCGCCGTTCGAGGAGGATGTTGGATCGTCCTCGTCACTCTCAACGGCTCCGTCGGGCGGGGCAACGGTGCTAATACCCGAGAGAAAGATATTCACATCATCAAAATTGGCGGTGCGGTGCTGTTCCTTTTGCACCTTGTAACAAACATGGAGCAATACGACGGAAAGCCAGCCCCAGCCTTCCTCGCGCCAGTAATTGCCGGCAATGCCCTTGCCGTCGGGATCGACCACCATATTGGCAATGTTCTGGCAATCGGCGATGTCGCGCCGGCTGTTGATGCGGATTTCGGCCAGCGGGTTAAAGCGCACCGTTTCATCACGGTTGGGATTGCTGGGATCAAAACGCAGCACGGTCTTGCCCTGATCACGGTTCCAGCCGGCGGTCTTGGCGTAGTTCTCGCCCTTGATGTCGAGCACCAAAGCACTTTCGGGCCATGACAGCAGGGTGGGGAGTATAATGCTGACCCCTTTACCGCTGCGCGTCGGGGCAAAGGCCAGCACATGTTCGGGGCCGTGATGGCGCAGTTCGCGCACCTTGCCAAAGAAACGCGGGAAGCCGCCAATCACCACCCCTTTGGTGGTGAGCAAGCGGGCCTTTTTAACATCGCGCCAGGTGGCCCAGTGGGCCGAGCCATGCAGCTCCTTGCCCTTGCGTGTCCCCGAGACCGTATCGTTGCGCGCCCGGGCCGAGAAGATGGCCAGCACGATCAGGACCAGCATCCCGGAGCCGAGAATGACCAGGGCCGGGTTTTGCATATTGTCGGGCAGACCGGCGGGATGAATGAGGGTGGCATACAGCCACTGCCACCATTCGAGATGGCGGGGATCAAAACCGACCACAACATGCCAGTCGGCAATGACGCCGGCCAGCATGCCAAGGACGACGACGAACATGGCAAAATGATAAAGTTTTGCGGTCATGAGGGATGCCCTTCCTCGTTATGGGGCCGGGACGCGGCAACTATATCGCCCGATGCTGTCATCAGGGCGCAGCAGGCGGCACTGAACAGGGCTGCGATATGGATCATGCGCGAGAGGGGGACCAGCTCGGGCAGGTCGCGGGCAATGCCAAGCGCGAGAACGCCAAGAAGCATGGCGACAAGCGCCATAGCAACCCGCGATGCAATGAATTCATCGAGAAGTGTGGGATGGTCTTTAAGCAGGGTATGGCCGGGCCGGAAAAGCCATCTTGCTGCCATCCAAAGCAGGACATAAACTGACAGAAAGACAAGCAGCGCCCACATTCCGGCAAACAGGCACATCAGGGCGCAATAGACGGAATATATCTTCTTCATGCCGCCCTCCCATCCTTGAGGATGTAATGGTCATTGGCGGGCTGCCAGAGATCGGTAATGCGGCGATAGCCGTCCGGCCCGCGTTTGATCTGAACGACAAGATCAATCATCTCGGTCAAAAACTCCGGGATGCGGTCCATCTTCATGCCCGCCCAGGCAATGTTCTGATCGAACTTGCGATGAATGGCCTGACGCGGGCTGGTGGCATGAATGGTGAAGGTGACACCGGTGGTGCCGGCATTAAGGGTGCCAAGGGCGGCAAAGGCATTTTTGGTGGAAATCTCGCCAAACAGCACCCGGTCGGGCGTGATGCGATTGACGTGATCAAACAGAATCCGCCAGTCGACCATGCCGGTAGTGGCGGAACTTTCACGCGCCGCCAAAAGGCCGTTGCCATCCCAGAAGGGATCAAGGGCCAGCTCCATGGTGTCTTCCAGGGCAATGACGCGGATGTCATTGGCCAGCGTTGAGAGCAGCAGGTTAAGCAGGGTGGTTTTACCGGTATTGGTCCCGCCCGAGATCATGATGTTTTTGGCACCCAGCATGGCCTCGGTCAGAACATCCCGGACTTCGGTTTCGCAGGCGATGCGGTGAAGGGGCAGGGTTTCTTCGAGCGGTGCGCCGGTGTTTTTCCCGGCTGGCGGGACAATCTGATCCCAGCCCGGGGTGAAGGGATGTTTGCAGCGAATGGCGAGGCTCAGCCCACTTCGTACCGACGGCCCGACCAGGCATTCAAAACGATGGCCTTCTTCCAGGGCGGTCGAGAGGATGGGATGGGTATCGCCGTCAAAGGGCAGGCCACGCTGGTTGCCCAGACTGCGACAGATGCGTTCGATCTCGGCGAGACTAAGGGCGGCATCAACGATACGGGTTTTGCCTTCGCCTCTGCGATCCACAATGATCTCGCCGGGGCGATTGAGCCGGACCTCGACGGTTTGGGGATCATCATAGTACCGAGCCAGCGGGGCCATGATGTTTTTATAGAGCGGGTTGATGGCGTTCATAGCGGCCACCCCCAATTGACAATGCACTGGCTTTTAATGGCGATTGTCAGGGCCGGGTAGGCGGGGCCAAAGGGCCGGAACTGAATAGACTGGCCGCCATTCTGGGTACGGTAATTCCGGATGGAGGGGGCCGATGATGTGGCCCGACAGCTCGCGCTCACCGGCTCACCGATGACTTCGCCATCTTCGCGCAGGATGCTTTTGGTGCCGATGGCATCGGTGAAGGCGCAATGGTTTGCGGTGCTATTGGTGCCGCTAAAATCATTGTCGCCCGATGAGTAGTTGAAGCTCAGTGTTGTTGTGCCGCAGACATTGCCGGCATTGTAATAATTGCTTGATGACAGGGCATAGGTGGCGTGGGTATCCGGCCCCCAGGTAATCTGTGCCGTGCAGACATTGCCCTGGTCCACCGGATCGGCAGCGCCAACGGTTAGCGCATATTTGGTGCCATCGGGACGGGTATAGTTCCTGACCAGATCCTGCCCGGCAAAACGAGTGCAGTCTTCATAGGTGACGTCGCTGTTTGGCGCGGTGCTTTCGCCGTCATAGGTGTAGGGTGTTTGTGCGGTGCCGGGCAGCACTTCGCTGGTCTTGATGTTATAGCGCCCTTGCGGCGTACCATCGATATAGACGGTGGACAGGGCATAGGCAAAAAGCTGGTCATCATGGGGCTGCCAGCCGGTAATCTCGACCTGGTGGGTATAAACCTGATCGCTTTTCTGACAATCGGTGATGAATTCCTGCTTGTCATCATAGAAGTAATAATACCGCTCGCTGCCATAACTCTGGCCGGCACTCAGGCTGTGTGTCCAATAGGCAGGATCCTCGCAGCCTTCGGTGGTGGCAATAACGTCCATGCTGGTGGTGTCGGGTGTGCAGGCCGTGCGGAACTGTTCCAGCCCATTGACCAGGATACGCACCCGGCTTTGCAGGGTGACGGATTTGTCTTTGCTGTTGATCAGCGGCGTGCAGACATAATCGCCACCATCGGTTTTATAGACGGTTTCATGGGCAAATTCGGTACCGCTATCGGTGCAGGCGGTGCTGTAGGAAACGCCACCCAGCTCATAGACATATTTGTGGCGCTGATAGGAGACACCGGCATCAAAATCATCGCGAATGTCGCAACCTTCGCTGGTCGCTGACATCACAGCCGGGGCAACGTCTTCGGACGGGCTGCAATCACGCACTTCGATTTTGCGGCCGCTCTGGTTGGTGTAAACCAGCTTGGCATTGGTAATCACGGTGCCGGCGTCATAATCAAGGCTGACCCGGCAGGCCGAACTGTCTTCGACAATGTCAAAGCGGGCTTCGGGATCGGGCTGGCATTCGCCATGTTCCACCCGGTTGCCCGAGCCATCGGTGTAATAATAGATGAAGGACGCCGTGGCGGTGCGGGCATCCAGATCCTCGATATAGGAACAGGCACTATAGCTTTTATTGATCTTGTAGCGTTCCTCGCCATCGGCACAGGTGCCATAGCTTGTTTCGCCATCGGTGGTGGTGGCCATGCGGGTTTGCTGGATCGCCTGAAGCTGATCAAGATCGATACGCATCTTGCAGCCTTCCGCCGTGATGCGGGTTGAGGTTTGCGGCGTATCATCAAGCTCCAGCGCACCCGGGGTGGTGTAGGACCCGGCATCGGGATTGCTGGCAGCATTGGAGGCAACGGCACCATCCGAGGCCCCGACGCCAGCCTCTTCGACTTCTTTTTTACTGGCCGTTTCCTCATCCCCGGCAACAGCCAGACGCTTGAGGGCTGCAATCAGTTCGCTCTGATCGCCTTCAATGGTGATCGGGGCGGCAGGGTCGAGCTTGGGGTCATTTTCAAGGGCGAACTGGGCGACAAAATCATCGGAGTTCAGGGCCTCGGCCCGGCCATCCTTTTCGACACCGGAAAGTACAAGCTGGCCGACCTTTTGTTCTTCTACCTTCACATAGCGGGCATAGGCCTTGGCGGTGACCCCTTCGGTCAGCTTGCTATCGGCCCCGGGCACATCGACCAGCCCCAGATCAAGGGCAATCGGGGTGTTCTCGGGAAGTTCGGTGGCACTTTTGCTGCGCGTGATGATTTTGACCTTTTTGACCATGGCGGCCATGTCGGGATCATCGGTTTCCAACCCGCCAGTTTGACCGGACGGGGTTTGTGTGACGGCAGCCCGGGCAGCAGCAAGATCTTCATCGGGGCTTTGGGCATGGGCGGGCAGGCTGGTTGCGGCCAGCCCGGCGCAGAGAAACAACAAGACAGGCAAAATGGGTTTCATGACTTACTCCACCTTGGCGATATACCAGTCCATCGAGGGGCGGATCTGAAAGCGCGTCCCCTGGGGAATGGTGATGATGGGTTTGAGCGAGAGGGTTTCTTCGAGGATGTTGGCGGTGATCTCGCCAAACTTGTTGGACAGTTCCTCGGCGGCTTTTTCCGAGGCCGCCGTGGCGACCTGGCCGTCATTGCTTTCGGATTTGGTCGAGGCAGCGGCATAACGCACCGCTGTTGAGATCCCGGTCAGAAGGAAGGCATTGCCATAGCGTTCAAGGAACCGCCGGTCGACCTCGCCCGAGGCCCCCAACTGGCCTTGCGCATTGGCAACAAGGGATTTGATGTTGCGGATCTCGGCACGGTGCCCGGCAATCAGCACCCGTTCGCACTGCATGGCGAGGCGTGAACTGCCCATATCTTCGGGCGGCATATAGTTGCAGATCAGGCGCGAGCCCTTGGGCAAAAGCGCCAACCGGCTGTGATAACCAAAGACATCGCGCGTGGTTTGCACCACCACCGTGCCGGTATCTTCACCGCCCACCTGGCTGTTGATCCCGGTTTCAAGCTGGACCGGGATATAGCGGTCGGCGGTTAGAATGCGCGAGTTATCGACCGGCAGGCTCGAGGTGCGGCGCGGGCCTTCATAATCGCCTTCGATCTCCATCTTTTTGGCATCGAGGATGTGTTCGGGGCGGGAAGCCTCGTCCATTTTGGAAAGATCGGGCACGGCAAGGTTGCTGGCAGCGGCAGAACCGTTTGCACTGTCTGGACCGGAAGAAGCACCGTTCGTGTTGGTCGCAGTTGCTGGTGAATGGCTAGAACCGTTGTTAGTCGGTTGGATCGCGGTACCGTTTGGTTGACCGTTGGCAGTTGCCGCTTTTGTGCCGTTTACCGTTGCAGCGTCCCCATTTGCAGGGTTGGTCTGGGTCTGAGTCTGGGTCTGGCCAGCTTGCTCGGGCTTGCCGGGAATGCCGCCCGGTTGATCCGGCGACATCGGAATGTCACCAGCTTGTACATTGGGAGCCTGTTCTTCTGTCGTCCCCATCCCCGGCTCCAGCCGGACGGCTGTGCCAGATGCATCGGGCGTAGCTGGTGTGTTGGGGATAGCGCCATTGCTGCCGACCCGCACCATTCCGTCCGTGCTAAGCGGCTGACCTGAAGGTGAAGACGGCAGGGAAGAAGGACCCGTGAGTGTGGCGTTTCCACCTGTTGTCGTGTGACCAGCGGGGGCGTGTGCGTTACCGGCACCGTTCCCGGTTTTCGACAGTTCCATGTCTGGGACAAACACCGCCAATGTATCGTCTTGCTGCGGTGTAACGCCCAGCCCGGGTGTGAGCGAGACCCGCTGTGCCGGGCTACTCGGGGCCGCCGGAGGCTGGCTGTAACCGGCGATCTGCCAGTTGGCCGGCACCGCTTGCGCCCAGGCAGCCTCAAGTGCCAGCCGGTAAGGATCGGGTTTTGGGGGCGGTGCGGGTTGCACGACCGGAGCTGGCGCAGGCGGGGGAGGTGGTGCCGGACGCTCGATATAAACCTTTTTTGTCACCACGACCGGCGGGAAGCTCGGAGCCGGTTCGGGCGCTTTGGGCGGTGCCGGTGGGGCGCTTGGCACGCCCCACACGGTTTTGTCATCCGCCGGGAGTTGCGGCGGCGTTTTGAATGCGGATGGATCAGCACAGGTGCCGCCAAAGGTCAGGCCCAGAACCAGCGCGATGTCACAAAATGCGGTGCTCATCAGTCCCCCTCATATTCAATACAGAGGAACTTCTTGCCGCTTTTAAGCGAGATCAGGCGCTGGGTGCTTTCGATGATATAGGTGTGGCCCTGAATGCGGGTATTGACCAGCTCGTCCACCCCATCGACCACCACATAGGCGGTCGGCAGTTCAAGATCCTTCCAGCGGTCGCCAAAGCGGATATAGGTGAAATAATCATCGCGAAACACCGTGACCGGGCGCAGTTCGTCGTCACCCCACAGGTCATAATCGCCCCAGCCGCGCAGCTTGTTGGGATCAAACCCGGCATCGGCAATAAAATCATCCTTCGGCGTGCCGGGGTCGGTATCGCCAAGATCATGAACCGCAGCGGCAAGTTCCTGATTGTCGGCGCTATCGTTTTTGGCCGTCATGTCAGAAGATCCGCCGTCGATTGTTGTGGAAGTCCCTGGCGACATGCCAGTTCCGGTTGATGCGGACGTGACGGGTTTGTTGCTATATGTCCGGCCTGTACTGGTAATTGTGCCGTTTTGAGTTCTGGTAATGGTCGCGCCCGGGCCAGAGACATTTTTGCCAGCCGGCGTGCCAGCATCTGTTTGCCCGGCGTTGTCGGCATAAACCGGCAGGGTGCCATCATAGGACAGCGGTGCAATCAGATTGCCGTCGCTGTCAAACCGTCCCGCCACCAGATCGGGCCGGGAAGTGCCAGGCGTACCGGTCGGGGATGTCTCGATAATCGGACGGCCCTGGTAATAGCCGGTAACACGCGATTGGTAGGCATTGCCGGTGTCATCAAGAGAGATGCCATCGGGACCGGTCAGTCGTACCGGATTGCCTTGCGCATCAAGCGGGATTTCCTGAATGTCGTGATATTGACCGGTAACCGGATCGGGCAGGATAATCCCGGCCTCGTTTTGCAAGGCGGTGCGCTGCATCCCGCTGCCATAGCGCATCCGCTGTTGCGGGCGGAGCATCGCCACTGTCATGTCGTCCTTGGTGGTAACCGAGCCTTTAAGCCGCACCAGCAGATCGGGCATGTTGATGGAATTGACGCCTTCGGCCCGCAGATAGAAGGGATAAACATGGCCCGACCCGCCATAAACAATCATGGAAGTGTCATAGCCATAGCTGGCCGGGCGAATGGCAATGCGCCGTTCATCGCGTTTATTGACCGACCAGCTGCGCGGATCGCCGACATCAATGCGGGTGATCTCTTCGCCAGCGGGAAGCTCGATCAGGGTGACGAGATATTCCCGTGTGCGCACCCGATAGGTGCAGGTTTCACAAACGTCGGTGACATAAACCCCGTCGCTTTTCTCGGCATAATCCCAGGCATCCTGAATTTGCCCGCTGGTGCGCGGGCGCACCATAGGACCAAAGCGGCCCTCGGCCTGATCCTTGGCCTGTTTGACGACGGAATCAGGAACCGGCATGGTGGGCGCTTTCGGGGCCGGGCTGGCACTCACAGCAGCATCAGTCTGTTGGCCATTTGAGTTTGCCGTGTTTGCCTGATTATTGGCATTCTGGCGCTGCCCCGGCATGGGCGGGCGCGACGATGTAAAAGCCGCAGTCTGGGCACGGGCCGTGTGAATGACAAAGACGGCAGCCAGCGCCACCAGCAGCGTGGCGACTGCGAAAGTCCAGGCGAATTTGCGAAGACGGTTTTTCATGAAATCTATTCTCCTGCACCGGACGGATTGCGTTTGCGCAAGACCAGGCCGGTGACGGTAAGGCCGAAGGGATTGGTGTATTTTTCAGAAACCGGCACATCTTTTTGCGGGCGCGTGATCAGCGAGAGGTAGGCGCGCAGGCGTTGCGGGCGGCCCAGCGGGCGACCGTTGATGCTGTCGGTCTGGATAAAATCGATGGCGAACTTGTAATCATCGGTCAGGCTGGCAACCCGGTTGATGGTTTCCACATCAATCGATCTGACCACGCCGCGATCCAGCGCATCGCGGATTTCGCCGCTGCTAATGCGTTCCTT
>NZ_JAGEMF010000011.1:0-3218 GCF_040148805.1 Thalassospira sp. NFXS8
TGTGACAGGGAATAAAGTACTTAACTGTGTTTTGAAGGCCCGGCGGTGACCTACTCTCCCGTGCCTTAAGACAAAGTACCATCGGCGCAGGCAGGTTTCACTGCTGAGTTCGAGAAGGGATCAGGTGGTTCCCGGCCGCTATGGCCACCGGGCCGTCGAAACACAGTTTGAGAACGGATGTGATTTTGTTTTGCGAACTTTATGACTGTATCTGTGTGCATCGGATTTTACCGCTGCGCAAGATATGCAGGTAACAGATTAGCAGGAGGGATCAATCAAGCCGATCGATCAATTAGTACTGGTTAGCTTCACACATTGCTGCGCTTCCACACCCAGCCTATCAACCTGGTGGTCTTCCAGGGATCTGATAGGGATACCTGGTCTTGAAGGGGGCTTCCCACTTAGATGCTTTCAGCGGTTATCCTGTCCGCACTTAGCTACCCGGCGATGCTCCTGGCGGAACAACCGGTACACCAGAGGTGCGTCCATCCCGGTCCTCTCGTACTAGGGACAGCTCTTCTCAAGTATCCTACGCCCACGGCAGATAGGGACCGAACTGTCTCACGACGTTCTAAACCCAGCTCACGTACCACTTTAATTGGCGAACAGCCAAACCCTTGGGACCTGCTCCAGCCCCAGGATGTGATGAGCCGACATCGAGGTGCCAAACACTCCCGTCGATGTGGACTCTTGGGGAGTATCAGCCTGTTATCCCCGGCGTACCTTTTATCCGTTGAGCGATGGCCCTTCCACGCGGGACCACCGGATCACTATGACCGACTTTCGTCTCTGCTCGACTTGTCAGTCTCGCAGTCAGGCAGGCTTTTGCCATTGCACTCTTAAGCTGATGTCCGACCAGCTTGAGCCTACCATCGCGCGCCTCCGTTACTCTTTAGGAGGCGACCGCCCCAGTCAAACTACCCGCCATGCAGGGTCCCGGATCCGGATAACGGACCTCGGTTAGATATCAGGAAGCAAAAGGGTGGTATCTCAAAGGTGGCTCCACCTCGGCTGGCGCCGGGGCTTCAAAGCCTCCCACCTATTCTGCACATTCACATCCTGATACCACTGCAAAGCTGTAGTAAAGGTGCACGGGGTCTTTCCGTCTGACCGCGGGTACTCCGCATCTTCACGGAGAATTCAATTTCGCTGAGTCGATGTTGGAGACAGTGGGGAAGTCGTTACGCCATTCGTGCAGGTCGGAACTTACCCGACAAGGAATTTCGCTACCTTAGGACCGTTATAGTTACGGCCGCCGTTTACCGGGGCTTCAATTCAATGCTTGCACATCTCCTCTTAACCTTCCGGCACCGGGCAGGCGTCAGACCCTATACGTCGTCTTGCGACTTCGCAGAGCCCTGTGTTTTTAGTAAACAGTCGCCACCCCCTGGTCTGTGCCCCCACCATAAAGTTGCCTTCATGGTGGGCCCCCTTCTCCCGAAGTTACGGGGGCAATTTGCCGAGTTCCTTCAACATCGTTCTCTCAAGCGCCTTGGTATATTCAACCTGCCCACCTGTGTCGGTTTCGGGTACGGTCCATATGTGAGAGTTATTTCCTGGACCTTCCAGGCGGCACCTCCAATCCAATAAGGAGGTACAACTTTCGAAGGCCGTCACTTCTCACGGGTACAGGAATATTAACCTGTTTCCCATCGACTACGCTTTTCAGCCTCGTCTTAGGGGCCGACTCACCCTGCGCGGATTGGCCTTGCGCAGGAACCCTTGGGCTTTCGGCGAGGGAGGTTCTCACTCCCTTTATCGCTACTCATGTCAGCATTCTCGCTTCCGATACCTCCAGCATACCTTACGGTACACCTTCACAGGCTTACGGAACGCTCCGCTACCACTTGTTCCATAAGGAACAAATCCGCAGTTTCGGTGTGTGGCTTGAGCCCCGGTACATCTTCGGCGCGGGACAGCTTATTTAGACCAGTGAGCTGTTACGCTTTCTTTAAACGATGGCTGCTTCTAAGCCAACGTCCTGGTTGTCTTGGCCGTCCTACATCCTTTCCCACTTAGCCACAACTTTGGGACCTTAACTGGCGGTCTGGGCTGTTTCCCTCTCGACCACGGACCTTAGCACCCGTAGTCTGTCTGCCAGATAGTACTCTTCGGTATTCGGAGTTTGATTAGGTTTGGTAAGCCGGTAAGGCCCCCTAGCCCATTCAGTGCTCTACCCCCGAAGGTATTCGTCTGACGCTCTACCTAAATAGATTTCGCGGAGAACCAGCTATCTCCAGGTTTGATTGGCCTTTCACCCCTAACCACAAGTCATCCCCGTCTTTTTCAACAGACGTGGGTTCGGTCCTCCAGTGACTGTTACATCACCTTCAACCTGCTCATGGCTAGATCACCTGGTTTCGGGTCTAATCCCACAAACTCAATCGCCCTATTCAGACTCGCTTTCGCTGCGCCTACACCTAACGGCTTAAGCTCGCTTGTAAGACTAACTCGCTGACCCATTATGCAAGAGGTACGCTGTCACCCCATATAGAGGCTCCAACTGCTTGTAGGCATCCGGTTTCAGGAACTATTTCACTCCCCTTATCGGGGTGCTTTTCACCTTTCCCTCACGGTACTGGTACACTATCGGTCGTCAAGGAGTACTTAGGCTTGGAGGGTGGTCCCCCCATGTTCAGACAGGATTTCACGTGTCCCGCCCTACTCGAGGACCTATGATCTTTCTACCCGTACGGGGCTATCACCCACTATGGCCGACCTTTCCAGATCGTTCCGGTTCTTAATCATAGGCCACTGGCCTGGTCCGCGTTCGCTCGCCGCTACTTACGGAGTCTCGGTTGATGTCCTTTCCTCCGGGTACTGAGATGTTTCAGTTCTCCGGGTTCGCCTCATATCGCTATGTATTCACGATATGATCACCCTATTGGGTGGGGTTTCCCCATTCAGAAATCTACGGGTCAAAGCCTGCTCTCGGCTCACCGTAGCTTATCGCAGAGTGCCACGTCTTTCATCGCCTCTTGACGCCAAGGCATCCACCAGATGCCCTTATTATGCTTGAGAGATCCCTCAGCTAACTGTTCTGCGTCTTGCGCAGGGGTAAAACCCTGACGCACGCATACAGCCAGTTCGCGATCACGTTCTTTCTGTCGTTGCGAAAAAATCACAACGGAAAGATCCGTTCTCTTTATTCCCTATTCACAATGTCAAATATCAGTCTCTCCAGCAAAAGCTGGAAACCAGTGTCTCCCAAACCTCTT
>NZ_JAGEMF010000013.1:0-1248 GCF_040148805.1 Thalassospira sp. NFXS8
CGCCGGGGCTTTAGCCACGCCATGTAAAGCCCTCGCTATTGAACTCGACCGGGTCACAGACACACGGGCTTTCCTTGAGTTTGTCGACACCGCTGCCATCCTTGGGTAGTTCGATCTCGTCAAAGGCGCAGCCGGCCAGCAAGGTGAACAGTATGACGACAGAGACAAGACGGATCGGGCGAAGGTGTTTCATTGCGGGGCTCCTGTGGATGTGTTGGCAGAACTGGAAAGGGGTTTTTGGTGGCGGTTTGCAGGGCGGGACTGCCAGAACGGCAGCACGCCGAGCAGCAGCAAAAAGAAGAACCCAAGGGCAAAAAGCTGCGACCAGATCACCAGCGCGGTCTGCATGATTTGGGAAAGCTGTTGGGGCGTGATGACCTGAAGCGCCTTGATGGTTTTGATCAGGGCGTCTGGTTCAAACAGGGCCAGCCAGATCAGCACCACATGCAGGCTGAGAAGGCCCAACAGGCAGTAGCTTTTGATCAGGCCACCCAAAAACAGCACGATCTGACGGGCACGCTGGCCGCAGTGACGCAGGAGGATTTGCATGGTCATTTACTGGACCCTTTGCTTGATGTTGGATTTTTGAGACGGTCAGCCACACGCTGGCGATGGGCGTTGAAGCGCTCGGCAAAGGCACTGCCAGCTCCTTTGGGATCGGCAAAAAATGACTGGCCTGCACCAAAGGCATTGCCTGCAGCCCCGCTTGCGCCTTTTGCGGCATTGAGCAGGCGACCGGATTTGACGCTGTTAACGACAGACATACCGGTGGCCAGCGCCCCACCCGTCATGGCGGCAACGGCGGAATTGGTGAATTGCGACTGGGTGATGGAATTGGCCATGCCGGTGGCCTCGGTGACAAAGGCAAAGCCCATCCAGCCGAGCACGACCGGGACAATGACCTTCATGTCCTGAAGATCACCCGAGGCATCGACATAACCGTCAAGTTGCAGGGCGGCGACCGCATAAAGCACCAGCCCAATGGCAAGGGTGGCTCCAAACAGCACCATATAGGCGGCCAGCAGGGATTTAAGGGCCTGGACGGCCATGCCCCGGCTCCAGCCAAAGCCGATGCCCATCATCAGATAGGGCGACAGCGCTGCCAGCATCATGACGCGGAAAATGCTGACTGCGATCTGGCTGAAATAAATCACCATCAGAAGCAGCCAGGGAATGGCGATCAGGACGCCATAAACCCCGGCCATCAGATTGCCGAGCGAGAATTCAGACCAGACTTCAAATGCCATC